>DASYYR010000070.1:0-32122 GCA_035933575.1 Candidatus Acidiferrales bacterium
AGGATTCGCATCATTTCCACCCGTAATTCACTTCTTGCGCATAGATGCACCCGCGCCCGGAAACGTTGTGGGTTTCAAACGCGCCTTGCCACTATAATGCTTCTCTTGCGCCCGGCAATTTTTTTCGACCGGCGCCTTGCTTCCCACATGTATCTTCTGTACAGCGTGCTGATGGCCATCGTCATGGTGCTGCTCGCGCCGTATTTCGCCTTGCAAGGAATCCGCCGCGGCAAATATCTCGCCAGCTTCCGTCAACGTATGGGACATTTGCCTCAAACGCTTTCTCGCAACAATTTCGCTGCATCATCCATCTGGGTTCACGCAGTGTCCGTCGGCGAAGTTCTCGCCGCGAAGCCTCTCATCGACGGCCTCAAGCAGCGTTTCCCTTCTCGTCAGATTTTCCTTTCGACCACGACAGCCACGGGCCAGCGCGTCGCGCACGAACGTATCGCTTCCGCCGACGGCATTTTTTATTTTCCTTTTGACTGGTCCGGCACCGTCCGCCGCGATCTCAACCAACTCCGTCCTGCCGTCGTCGTAATCCTCGAAACCGAAATCTGGCCGAACTTTATGCGTGAAGCGGACCGCGCGAATACCCCCGTAGTTTTCGTCAACAGCCGCATCTCCGAAAAATCTTTTCGGCGGTTCCGCCGTTTCAAGCCGCTCATCGGCAAATTCTTCGAGCGCATTTTGCACAACGCCGACCTTTTCCTCGCGCAGTCCGCCGAAGACGCGCGGCGTCTGAAGGAAATGGGCGCGCCCGCGGCTCGCATCGAAATCAGCGGCAACATGAAGTACGATCACGAACCTTCTGCACCGGCGGCCTTCGGCAATTGGCTCGCCCGACAAATTCGCGAACAGGAACGTTGGCCGCTCCTCGTCGCTGGCAGCGTCGTTGCCGGCGAAGAGGAAATCGTTCTGGCCGCTTACGACATTGTCCAGCGCCAGTGGCGTCACGCGCTTTTCGTACTTGCACCGCGAAAGCCCGAGCGTTTTGACGCGGCCGTGCGCGCCGTCGAAGAACGAGGCTGGAAAGCCATTCGCCGCAGTTCGGTCGATATGAATGCGCCCCTCGATGAAAATTGCGATGTCCTCATCCTTGATTCCATCGGCGAACTGGCCGGTCTTTATTCCCTTGCTGACGCCGTTTTCGTCGGCGGATCGCTCGTCCCTTCAGGCGGGCATAATATTCTCGAGCCAGCATGGTTTTCCAAGCCGCCCGTCTTCGGACCCTCGATGGAAAATTTTCGCGACATGGCTGCACGATTCTCGAGCGCCCGCGCGGGAATCCAGGTTTCGAGCGCCGCGCAGCTCGGCAAAGTCTGGGTCGATTTGATTCAGGATCCTTCGCGCAGCGCGGAAATGGGAGGCAAGGCCCGCGCTCTTGTCGAAGCGAATCGCGGAGCCACAGCGCGCACGCTCGCGCGCATCGCCGACCTTCTTGAGGGCTTTTCGCAAGTTCCGCGAGGCGCCGCGTGACTCTCGCCGAATCATTTTTGTGGCCGCTTTCGATTCTCTACGGCGCCGGTGCGCGTTTGCGCGCGTGGACTTATCGCGCTGGAATTTTTCAGCAGCGCCGTTTGCGCGGCGTCGTCATCAGCGTCGGCAATCTCACCGTCGGCGGCACGGGAAAAACTCCCATGGCTGTTTGGCTCGCCCAACGTTTTGCGGCAAGTGGAAAACAAACTGCCGTTCTGTCTCGTGGCTATCGCCCTTTGCCGCGATGGTCGTGCCTCGCCGATGGCGCGGAACTTTCGCAAGGCTGGAATGACGAGGCGGCTCTCCTCCACAATCGCCTCGGAAATAAAGTCGAAATTGGCGTTGGCGCAAATCGTTTCGCGAAGGGCAGGGAACTGGAAAGTCGCGGTGTCGAATGTTTTATTCTCGACGATGGTTTTCAGCATCTCCAACTCGCGCGCGATGTCGATATTGTCTTGCTCGACGCGACCAATCCCTTCGGCGGAGGCCATCTTCTTCCTGCTGGACGTCTTCGCGAACCAATTTCTGCGCTCCGTCGAGCCGACATTGTCGGAATCACGCGAAGCGAACACGCGCCTGCCACTGAAGCGATCATTCGGCGCTACACTTCCGCGCCCATCTTTTACGCGCGCACCGAATTACTGAGCGTGGAAACGTACAGTGAGTCCGCAAGCACAACAAATAAGCAACCAACCGGCAACGAAAGGTATTTCGCGTTTTGCGGCATCGGCAATCCATCCGCTTTTTTCGACGATCTCGCAAGATGGGGAATCCAACTCGCCGGCCACACAACCTTCCGCGATCATCATCTCTATACCGAAGCTGATCTTTCCGAATTAGAATCTCGCGCTCTCGCCGTCGGAGCGATTGCTCTTCTATGCACGGAAAAAGACATTCAAGACTTGACTTCACTTCACACAAATCGCCTTCCCATATTGTTTTGCAAGATCGCTTTGCGTTTTAATGACGAAGAAGGCCTCTGGCAAACCATTCTCGACACAATCGCGCGCGAGAAGCTGGTGTCCTCGTCATGAAGCTCCTGATTCGCGCCACGAACTGGGTCGGCGATGCGGTAATGTGCGTCCCCGCGCTCGAAACCGTCCGCGCGCACTGGCCCGAAGCGGACATCTCGATCCTCGCGCGTCCCTGGGTCGCGGATCTTTATCGCGGCCAGCCATTCGCGAATCGCGTTATTTCCCTCGACGCCTCCGTGCGCAGCCCATTCGCGATGGAAAATATTGGCCGTGAGCTTAGGCGCGAGCATTTCGATTGCGCATTGCTCCTGCAAAATGCCTTCTCCGCCGCGTGGCTCGCTTGGCGCGCCGGAATTCCGGAACGCATTGGCTACGCGCGCGACGGCCGCCGCCTATTTCTAACTCGCGCTGTTCGCGTTCCACGCGCCGGCGAAATCCCCGCGCACGAATCGTACTGTTATCTCGAGTTGCTTCGACGCATCGGCTGGCTCGATAAATTGCCGACGGTGTCAGAAATTTGCCTGCGACTTGCTCCCGGCGCTTCAGAAGCGGCCGAATCGCGCCTGCAGAAAGCAGGAGTTCATTCCACCTCGCTTCGCATCGCATTCGCTCCCGGAGCCGCATACGGCGCCGCGAAATGCTGGTTGCCCGAGCGTTTCGCCGCGGTCGCCGACAGCCTCGTTGATGAATTCAGCGCCGATGTGATACTTTTCGGGACGTCCTCGGAAGTTGAGGTCTCGCGGCAAATTGCAGCACGAATGCGCCATCAACTCATCAGCTTAGTTGGTCGAACGCCCATCGGGGAGCTCCCCGCGCTCTTTTCACGCTGCCAACTTTTTATCGGAAACGATTCTGGCGCGATGCACGTGGCCGCCGCTGTCGGCGTACCCGTCGTTGGAGTGTTCGGTTCCACGGATCCTTATGGGACCGCGCCCGTGACGCCCCGACGAACCCTCGTGCAGCGGAAAGTTGCGTGCAGCCCGTGTTTCTTGCGCGAATGTCCGATCGACCATCGCTGCATGACGCGAGTCACGGTTGCCGACGTTCACGCCGCCGCCTTGAAATGGCTGGAGCAGCCGCCCCGTGCCTGACGCGCCAACGAAACCGAAAAACTCAAAACGCCGCGCCGTTTTTCTTGACCGCGACGGCACCATCTCCGAGGAAATGGGCTACGTCAATCATTTGAGCCGCTTTATTATTTTTCCTTACGCGGCTGCGGCGATTCGGCGTTTGAATCAGGCGAATCTCCCCGTCATTGTCGTCACGAACCAATCCGGTGTCGCGCGCAACTTCTTTCCGGAATCCTTGATTCCGCGAGTTCACGAAAAAATGGAAATGGAACTTGCGGCTGCCGGCGCGCACGTGGACGGGATTTATTATTGCCCGCACATCCGCGACGATAATTGCAATTGCCGCAAGCCGATTCCCGGAATGCTGGAACAGGCCGCGCGCGAGCACTCGCTCGACCTCGCAAATTCAATTCTCGTCAGCGATCGCTACGACGATATTTCCATGGGACAATCCGTCGGCTGCCGCAGCATTCTCGTTCTTTCAGGTTATGGCCGCGGAGAATACGAATACCATCGCCGCGATTGGCCGCGCCAACCTGATCACGTCGTCGAAGATCTCACTGCCGCCGTCGATCTCATCATCGGAGGCAATCGATGAAGCGCACAGGAAAAAAAAGCGATGTCGCCGCGCGCTCGCCCGATTTGTCTCACTTGCTGGACATTGTGTCGGCATTTGCGCGCCAGACCATCGTCGTCCTCGGCGATTTCGTCGTCGACGAATACGTCACCGGCGAAATTTCTCGCGTCTCTCGCGAAGCGCCTGTTCTGATTCTGCGCCACAAGCAAACGGAAATTATTCCCGGCGGTGGCGCGAATGCCGCCAACAATCTTGCCGATTTGGGCGCAAAAGTGTTTCCCGTCGGCGCGGTCGGTGATGACGCCGCCGGAAACGCCCTCATCGAATATTTTCGCCTCAAACAAGTCGATGTCTCCGGAATCGTTCGCGCGCGCGGCTGGACCACCACCACAAAAACGCGCTATCTCGCGCGTTGGACGCACACATCGCGCCAGCAAGTTTTGCGCGTCGATCGCGAACCGGAAGGGGAAGTGCCGCCGCGCATCGCAGCGCAAATCCTTCGCAAAAGCCGCGCTCGCATTCGCAAATCGAATGCCGTGCTGGTCTCCGATTACGGCGCCGGCTCCGTCACTCCGCTGCTGCTGAAAAGCCTCCGCGCGAGAATTGCGACGCTCGATTCGCGTTATCGTCTGCTCGATTATCGCGGAGTAAAACTCACCGCCGCCACGCCGAACGAACCTGAGCTCGAGGCCCTTTATCATTCGAAAATCGATAACGATCGCCGCACGCTCGAAAATCTTGGCCAACGCACATTGCGCGCGCTGAATCTCGACGCGCTCCTCGTCACGCGCGGCAAAGACGGCATGATTCTTTTCGAGCGGGCAAAACCGCCGTACGAAATTCGCGTCTACGGTTCCGACGATGCGGTGGACGTCACCGGAGCGGGCGACACAGTCATCGCCGTTTTCACGCTCGCGCTCGCCGCGGGCGCTTCGTTTCTCGAAGCGGCGCATCTCGCGAATTACGCGGGAGGAATCGTCGTGATGAAACGCGGCACCGCTACCGTCACGCGTGCCGAACTTGAATCCGCGATTCGCGGCGAGGCCACCGCCGGCGCATGAACACGGGTTCCAAAATCCTTTCTCGCGCCGATTTGCAAATGCGCCTCGCTCGGCATCGCGCCAGCGGCAAACGAATCGTGCTCGCCAATGGCTGTTTCGATATTTTGCACGCTGGCCACGTGCGCCATCTCCAGGGCGCGCGCCGCGAAGGTGACGTTCTCGTCGTCGCGATAAATTCCGATGCGAGTGTCTGCGGACTCAAAGGTCCCGGCCGCCCGATTCTGTCCGCGCAAGCGCGCGCCGAACTTGTTGCCGCGCTCGCCGCCGTGGATTACGTGATGCTTTTTGACGAGCCTGACGTCCGCGCTCTTTTGCGCGACCTTCGTCCAAATGTTCACGCCAAGGGCACCGATTACACCGTCGACACGGTTCCCGAGCGCGAAGAAGCGGCGCGTCTCGGCATTCGTGTCGCGATTGTCGGAGACCCCAAGCAGCACTCCACGCGCGATCTCGTTGCGCGCATTCGCCAAGCATCCCATGGCTGACGAGCGCTTTCTCGTACTTCGCATGAGCGCGCTCGGAGACATCGTGCACACGCTTCCCGCCGTCGCCGCGCTGCGCCAGTCTTTTCCACGCGCGCAAATTGACTGGCTCGTCGATTCGAAATGGTCGCCGATTCTCGAAGGCAATCCCGACGCCACGAAAATAATTCCCATCGATCGCCGCAATTGGCGCAACGTGCTCGCAATCATTCGCCAACTGCGCGCTGCGCGCTACACCATCGCGCTCGATTTTCAATCGCTCTACCGCTCCGCAATTCTCGCGCGACTTTCCCGAACCCCGCGCCGCGTCGGCTTCGACGCGAGTTACGCCCGCGAAGGAGCCGCAGCTTTTTTCTACACGGAAAAAGTGACGCCGCAGCGCCTTCACAAAGTCGAACACAATATCGAACTCGTCGAAAGCGTCGGCGCGCACGCGGACGAAATTCGTTTCTGGCTGCCCACTTCGCGCGAAGCCCGCGAACACGTTGACCGCGTCCTCGCTGCGCACGCCATCACCGATTTTTTCGTTCTTTCGCCGGGAGGCGGCTGGGCCTCGAAATGCTGGCTCGCCGAACGTTACGGCGAGCTCCATCGCGCGCTGGTTGAACGCTACGGCTGGCGCGGCGTCATCAGTTTCGGCCCTGGCGAACGCGGCCTCGCGGAAAATGTCCAGCGCGCAGCTGCCTCGCCGGAACCTCTCGTCGAATTATTCGACCTTCCGCAATTGATCGCGCTTCTGCGCCGCGCCAAATTCGTCGTCGCCGCCGATACTGGCCCGTTGCATCTCGCGTCAGCGTTGGGCACGCCCGTCGTCGGCCTGTACGGTCCCACCGACCCTGCTCGCAACGGCCCTTTCTCGAAGCACGATGTGGTAGTACGCAACGCGTCCGCCGCCGAGACCACGTACCGCCGCGACAAAACTCCCGCGCCATCGATGCTCTCCATCACCGTCGAACAAGTCCTCGACGCAATCGCGCACCGCTTGCAAACTCCATGACGCCCGCCGCCACAAATTTCTGGATTCGCTGGCGTGTTCGCATCGGCTATCCCGTAGCGCTCGCGTATCTCATTTTGGCGCGGCCCACTCCGCGCTCGCTCGCGATTGGCGCTCTGGTCGGAGCGCTCGGAATCGCCATACGCGCATGGGCCGCCGGCTATCTCCGCAAACATGAAGCGCTCGCCGTCAGCGGTCCGTATGCTTTCACGCGCAATCCTCTTTATTTCGGCAGTGTGATTTTGGCCGCGGGATTCGCCGTCGCCGGAGATTCGCTCTGGGCCGCAATCATTGTCGCCGCCTATCTCGCTCTGTTTTATCCAGCGGTGATGAAACGCGAAGAAGGCGAATTGCGCGCGCATTACGGCGACGCTTTCTTTGATTACGCCGCTCGCGTCCCGCTCTTCTGGCCGCGCCTTCGTCCCGCGCCGCCGCCGCGCGAGTCATCTCCCAAGTTTTCTTCGCAACTCTATCGACGTAATCGCGAATATCAAGCCGTTCTCGGCTTCCTCGTCGGCCTCGCCCTGCTGTGGGCGAAGATGCACTGGGTTCGACATTTTCCGTGGTAGCGCATCCGGAGCTTTGCAACGGGTGGTCAGCAGCAGCGTTTAAGAAAACAGTGGGAGTTCACAAGACTATGGAATCTTTTCTAAATGAGTGGCTCACGCCCGAATGGCCTTTTCCGTCGAGAAGAATATCCGTGATCCTGACCGAAGGTAAGGGACGAGTGGCGGCGGTTGCGTGGCAAGCAGCGGTAACGTAGGCTGTAAGGAGATGCGAAAATTTGAGCCTCTGGGGCTACTGCGCAATCCTCACTTGATGACGCTGGCTGCGGCGTTTTGGCCGCGCACGTTCCCTCATTTGCCTCCCACGCAGGCGCGATTATTCGAGACGGAGCCGGGGACGCGTGTGCGCGCCGACTGTCACTGGCAAAAGGAGCCTTCGCGGCATCCGGCGCTGGTGCTGTTGCACGGACTGGAAGGATCGAGCGATTCGAGTTACATGCAGGGCACGGCGGACAAGGCGTTCGAGGCGGGATTCAGCGCGCTGCGGCTGAACCAGCGGAATTGCGGCGCCACGGAGGATTTGACGCCGACGCTTTACAACTCCGGGTTGAGCTGCGACGTCCGCGCGGTGGTGATGGAGCTGATTGAGAAAGATCGCGTGCCGGAAATTTTCGTCGCGGGATTTTCGATGGGCGGCAATCTGGTGTTGAAAATGGCGGCGGAATTTAGCGGTGCCGCGCCGCCGGAATTGCGCGCCGTGGTCGGCATTTGCCCGTCGGTTGATTTGGGCGCGTGCGCGGACGCGATTGATTTGCCGAAGAACCGCATCTACGAACATCATTTCGTGAGACATCTGAAGCGGCGGATGCGCGCGAAGGCGGCGCTGTTTCCGGGGAAATTTCCTTTGAATGGAATGGAACGCGTGCGCACGGTGCGCGAATTCGACGATGCCATCACGGCGAAGTTTTGCGGGTTCCGCGACGCGAATGATTATTACGAGAGGTCGAGCGCGCTCGGGCGCCTGGGCGAAATTCGCGTCCCCACGCTGCTGCTGACTTCGCAGGACGATCCCATGATTCCGTTTCGGTCATTCGAGACCGCGGATCTGAATGCGAATCCTCATTTGGAATTTGAAGCGACGCGCTATGGCGGGCATTGCGCGTTCATCTCGCGCGAAAGTGGCGAGGAGCGGTTTTGGGCTGAGGCGCGCATCGTGGATTTTTGCCGCCAGCATTTGAAAGACAACGGCTAGTAGCTAGTGGCGACCGAAAGATAGAAAGCGAGAAGAAAGAGCGCGAAAATCGACCGCAGAGGCACAGAGAAAAGCGGAAACCAAAACGGATTCCTCGTCGCGTGGCTCGTCGGAATGACACCTAAGGTTTTTCGTGGCGCTTTGACGTGGGCGCATGGACAGCGGCGGGTAAGGGGTGTAGAGTGACGTCGCCTTTACTGATGGACAATTCCAGTTGAGGAGGGCAAACGATGGCGAGGCGCAGATTCCTAGCGCAATTGGCGGCTCTACCGTTTCTTGCACTCATCACGAAGGCAGAAGAATCCAAGAGGCGGCTGAACATCATGATGAAAGGCGCGTGGGGGCCCGACGACCCGACGAGAGCGGCCTTTCCGTTTGCGCACGGCTTGGCGCTGGCGGAAGCTGGGCACAGCGTACAGATTTTTCTTCTGGCGGATGCGACGACGCTGATGCGAAAAGTCACGGCGAATGCGATCCTGCCTGTAGGCTGGCCACCTCTGAGCGAAACACTCGCCGAAGTAGTGGTGAAACACATTCCCATTTTTGCTTGAGGGGCCTGCTCCCGGGCCCGTGGGGTCACGGAAAGCGACTTGGATCAATGGGGAGCGAAGTTTGGGAGCCCGGCGACGTTCGTGTCGCTGGTGGAATGGGCGGACCGAATTATCGTAGAGTGATCCTTCAAACCTTTTGACATTCAAACCGTTCTGATCTCGCGGAGAAAAAGCCCCACGCTCACAAAGCGAGTATGTGGCACCCGTAGGAACCAAGAACCCCAAGCCTGACGCAGTCAGCGTCGACTGATGTAGGGCAGAGTAGGGAATGGGGAAGCGCAAAAGTGCGTCGACGAGACTATGTTGTGGCGGCGGCTCGGCGGTGGTGCGCGAGGTGCCGGACGAGCACGAACAGAAGCGCAATCACGCAGAGCGCACTGACACCGAACCAGAAATAAAACACAAAAGTGGCCTGATTTTGAAAACCGTGAGCGCCGAGCGGGGTCTGCATATAACTCAAAAACTCGTCGAGTTCTGGGATGCGACGATCATTCCCCGTGCGGATGAACTGTTGGAGAATTTCCGCGTAAGGCCGGTAACTCACGTAGAGAAGAGCGCTGGAGAGGAGCAGTCCGATGACGCCACACAGACCGAGCGCAAGGGTTCCCCGGCTGGCGCGAAGTGAGCTGAGGTGCAGGGATCTGCTTCTCACGATGACGGCCAGGACGCAAATCAGCAAAAGGGCTACGGAAATAGATAGCAAGAGTCCGGATGCTTGGACAACGGAGGCGTTCCAGCGAGTGACAGCGTTGCCGACGGCTTCTTGTCGGGCCATGATACGATAATCTGCCTCGCTTTGAGCGATCTTTTGCGCGAGAAGCGCGAAGAGTTCGGCTTGCTCGTTTTCGCCTTGCTTTTGGTATAGCGAAGCAAGTCTTTGGTAGTCCTCTTTGAGGGGGCGGTTCACGACCAGGCTAAAGACTCGGTCCATCAGAAAATCGCCGTCGGGTGTCATCATTTGGCCGAAGCGCGCCACAGCCAAGTATTTTTTCAACGCGCCCTTCGGGTCTCCGTGTGCTTCCAATGTTTCGCCGGATTCAAGCATCGACTTCGCATAACGGGAAGCATCCCAGGCCAAGTAGCTTGGCCAGCAAGGGTCGCACTCACCGTCGAGCACTTCATACGGATTCCCAAAATCGTACCGAGCAACGACCCTGCGATCGAGTGCTTTGAGTTGGTCGTGATAATCATCGAGTTTCGCAGAGCGGAATGCCGCGGCCATTGCGAGCTGCCAAGCCGGACTTTCGTCACTCGTATTCCGCGGGACCTTTCCGCTGAGTGATTGTGCGATGTCAATATTTTCCGCTTCGATGAAATGGGGAAGCGCATTTTGTGGGTCCCACTGCTCAAGTTTGCTGATCCGATCATCGGCCTCGGATGGCTTCGGGGCGACCAGGGCGTAAAGCCAAACGAGTTTTGGGTCGAGTTGTACGGCTTCGTCCGCGAGCCTGGCGCTCTCGGAATTCGAGGTACGCATAGCGACGAAGGCCAGGGCGTCGGCGTCATGAGTCTTCTCCGCCTGCTGCGCCAGGGTTTTCAGAGCTGGGGAGATTGGCCGGCGCCAGGAATGCGTGACCATCGCATGCCATTGCATCTGGGAAACGGCGAACCCTTGTCGAAACGCCGGTGCCAGCAAAAACAAGAAAGACGCGGCGGCGCACGCTGCGATGACACTCAAAGTGGCTTTGCGCATCGGATTCTCCTTGGCGAAAAGAGCTCCGGGACCAGAGACTGTCCGCGGGTGACTGCCCGGAATGACGATGGACAGTAAAGCTTGTTTCGTGAGGACGCGCGCACCGCCCACGGCCCACCGCAGGGCCGCCCAGTCTCCTTCCATGGCGCTCAGTTCGCTGAGCATCGCGTTGCCCCAATCGAGCGTGTCGTGGGGCGCAATTCGAATTGCCGCGCGCAAGAGCGAAATCGCGAACCGGCGAAGATATGTTTTCGGCATCACGTTTTTCGCTCGGCCAATGAGAGCTGACGAGATTTTCTGCGTGAACGGCTTTGTGCGAGTGATGTTCGAGCGAGTGCAAGGCCGCTGGGGGTCAGGCGGTACGTGTGCCGCGGAGGAACTCCGTCGCGCGTGGTGACCCATTCGGTTTCGAGCAGGGAATGCTTGGCCAAGCGCATGAGGATGGGATAAAGGGTGCCGGACTTCAGGGCCGTCTCACGGCTCAACTCGTAACCGTAACGCCAGGTGGAGGGGCGTTCCACGAAGTGTTCGAGGACGCGAAGGGTTTGGGAAGAGATTCGCAGAGGTTTCATGACGTAAGTCTACATATATAGAGTGCATACGTCAAGTTCCTTGGCCCGGCGTTTCGGTGGCACAAGCTCTACCTCGCGGAGAGTTGAACAAGGTCCAACGCTCAGAAAACGAGCATGGGGCAGCCGCAAAAAGCAAACTCCACAGCCAACTGAAGCCCAGGCCACCCACTACCTTTAATCAGCCCCCAGCTATGCACGAAAACGGCGTGTAGCCGCCGCACTCCAAAAGGGAAAGTCCCGGCGACCACGCTGAGGAAGGAATTAGTTTCGGCCGGGTTCGTGTTGGGTGCGCTGGCCGGGCCGGAAGACGGGGAATATTTCCTTGGATGCGCGACTTTTGGGGGACTTCGGGGGGTTCGCGCGGCGTTGGCCGATCTTGATGGAAGCTTTGAGAATTGTTGCGACGGGAATTATGCCTGCAAGTTTGTGAGCGCCTACCGCGGCGAGGCCCATAGAGGCAATGCATCCGCAACGGGCGCAATCCGGATGGCCGCCGAATTGGCACGGAGTGATGTGTGTTTGCAGGTCGGCCGACAAGGTTGTAGTTGTGAGCGCGAAGATGCAGTCCTCGGGACGGCTGGGCGGCGAGGAAAATTGTCGAATGACCACTTCGGGCATGTCGAGCTTGGGAAATTGTTTTCGCAAATGCGTCATATCGGCAATGGCCTGCGCGCGCTCGGCAGGCGTGAGAATTTCGGGAAGGTCGTCGCCGACCTGTGGAGTGAAGATGCTGAACCACACTTTTTTGATTTCGGGACGAGGTGTCCAGAATTCCAGAAACTCGCGCAAGTAGCCCGGGCGTTTCATCATTTGACCAGTGATCGTGCAATGAATGGTGATTTTTTGCCCCGCGATGTTTTTGAGAATGCGATCGTACATGGCGGGGGCACGGCGAGCGTCGTGTTCGGGTCGCAGGCCATCAATGGAAACAACGATGTGCAGGCGCGGCATGTCGGACCATCTGGCGTTCAGGGGACGGAAGGCGCTGGTGACGATCTGCACGTGGATTCCACGAGCGAGCAATTGGGGAATGAGCGATTCGAGCTCGCGATAACGAACCAGGGGATCGCCGCCGACGAGAGATAAGTGCAAAGGCTTAAGACGATCAACGACTTCGAGGACGCCGTCCACGAGGGATTGACCGCGGCGATCGTTCAAGTCGCGCAATGTTTGTCCGCCGCCCAGATGTGCGGGATCGTAGGCATAGCAGCCTGGACATCTCAAAGGACATTCGCGGGTAATTTCCAGGGAGAGAGACGGACGCTGGCCGCTGAGAATTTTGCCCCACGCCTGAATAATTTGAGAAGTATGCATGATGAATGATGGCCCTTTCCAACCAAGGTAACGGACGCGATTTCGAATACAGCGCTAGCCGGCAAGATCCCGCATGAGGAGGGGCATATAACGTGCGATGCGTGGGGAAGCCTGCGAGATGGCTAAGGAGTTTCGTAGGGATTCCTGGACGACAAAGCGGAAGAGTCGGTCTTTCGATAGACGGCCAGTCGTTAGACGGCCATAGGAGAGCAGAAACAAAAGAAAAAACAAAAGCTCTGCCCTTCGCGAAAACGCTCAGGATGGGGCACACGAAAGGCAAGGCACATGGTTTGAAGCTTGCCTGCCGCGAGTAGGCCCGTACCGCGAAGGGCCTTGTCATTTGCGAGAAGGGCGCGCGGAAATGGTGATGGAAATATTTTGAATGCTGCGATGATGTGGGGATGAAGGCGATTTCCGCGGACGAACGAGCGCATAGCTGGAACAGAGTCGATGGGATTGACCTGCTGCGAGGGCTCGCGATTCTTTTCGTGTTGCTGAATCACGTCAACATGCGGCTGGTGATCGCTAAGATCCCGTACGGCGAGATGCTGCCGCACCGACTGCTCAATGACCTCGTTTGGAACGGGCAGCGCGGCGTGCAGATATTTTTTGCGGTGTCAGGATTTCTGATTACATCGACGACGCTGCGGCGATGGGGAACTCTGTCGAGTGTACGAGTGCGCGACCTTTATTTGCTGCGGTTCGCGCGCATCGCGCCGTTGCTATTATTGCTGCTCGGTGTGTTGAGCGTTTTCGATCTTGCACAACTCAAGAACTTTGTCGTGCCGGGAGGTCTGGGCCCTCCACTGTTCGCGGCGCTGACTTTCCGCATGAATTTACTGCTCCGAGCGCACAACGGGAGTTTCCCGGGCAACTGGTACGTGTTGTGGTCGCTCTCTGTCGAAGAGACTTTTTACTTTCTCTTTCCGCTAGTTTGTCGATGGCTGGGACGCGGGAAATTGCTGATTGCGCTGCTCGGAACGTTCATTGTGCTGGGACCGTTTGCGCGCACGATATTCGCGCAGGGAAGTGCGACGTGGTCGGAAGTTTCGTATCTGGGCGGCATGGACGCGATCGCCCTTGGGTGCTTGACAGCGATTCTGCTTCCGAAGCTGCGCTTCGGACGCCGAGGGCTGCTTTTCATGCAAGTGAGCGGCGCGATGTTGATGATTTGGGTGCTGGGGTTTGCGAACAAACTGCTGGGGCGCACGGGGTTGGATATGAGCGCACTGGCGTTGGGGACGTGCATGGTAATTGTCGCGGTCGCACAAACGAGGCGGAAGGATTCATGGATAGCTCGACCGATTCTGTGGCTGGGGCAGAGGAGTTATGAAGTTTATCTGACGCACATGTTTGTGGTCTATGGGCTGTTCGAGATTTTCATGGCGTACGGGAAGCCTTCGCGCGCGATACCGGCGCTTTTCATTGTGACCGTGATTCTCGCAGGAGTTCTGGGGGAACTAGTGGCGCGATTCTTCTCGGAACCGATGAATCGCTGGCTGAGAGAACGGTGGGGAGCAGGGCCGAACCGAATCGGAGCAGTGGTTAACAATCCAGAACAGGGGGTCGCGGTAAGTGCATAGGCAGCGGCGTTATTCAGACGAGAATCTGCGTTATTTTTTGGCTTTAACGTGAGCGACGAAGGTGGTATCCATAGGCTAACCCCGATCCCAATCCGCTCGAGGAGGGAGAATCCATGAGGATTTTCATCGCAGCGGTTGCGCTGACTTTCGCTTTCACTGCGGCGCAGCTTCCAGATGCACCTACAGGTTTCGACAACAAAACCAACGGCATGGTCGATGATGCAACGCACCAGGCCGACCAAACGAAATTCGAAGAGACCGAGCAGTTAAGCGACGGGCTCGGGCCCCTGTACAACGCGCAGTCGTGCCGAGAGTGCCACCAGAATCCCGTGTCGGGCGCCGCGTCTCAGGTGACGGAATTGCGCGTCGGCCATCTGGGGCCGAACGGGCATTTCCTGACGCCTGACATTCCGATCGCGCATGGAGTCGAGGTGATCAGCGGCCGCTCGCTGGTGAATGACCGCGCGATTTGTCCCAATGCGGCTTTTCCCGCCGAGGAAATTCAGGAGCGCGTCCCGGAGACTGAGACGATTCGCACGCTTCGCATTTCCGTGAATCTTTTGGGCGACGGTTCCGTCGAAGCGATTCCTGATCAAACGCTGATTGAGCTTTCCAAGCAACAATGCAAGTCATCACATGGGAGAATCTGCGGGCAGATTCTCTATGTTCCCATCGTGGAAGCGCCCGGAAAGATGGGTATAGGGCGCTTTGGTTGGAAGGATGTGCATGCCAGCCTTTTATCGTTCGCGGCAGACGCGTATCTGAACGAAATGGGTGTTACGAGCCGCCTGCAACCCGATGAGGTGACCAAGCTGTGCAACACAGTGGCCGAACCGAATGACACGCCGGGTCCGGACGGGCTTGCCGACATTGATCACTTTGCCCGCTTCATTCGCGCCACAAAAGCACCTGCACGCGATGCAGAGCTGGCCAGGAGCGCGGCCGCGAACAAGGGCGAAGCGCTATTCGACAAAATCGGATGCGCGACGTGTCACGTCTCCACGCTCACGACGGCTCCGGCGGGGACGAAGATCAATGGCGGAACGTTTACGATTCCCGCGGCGCTCGGTTCCGTCACATTTCATCCCTACAGCGATTTCCTGATGCACGACGTGGGCACCGGCGACGGAATCCTGCAGGCGACGCCTGAGCATTATGGGCGTCGAGTTTTTCAGAGGATGGCCAGCTACATGTCGAAGCAGGATTTCGAGAGCAGCCGGAACAAGATTCGCACGGCTCCGCTGTGGGGAGTGCGTTTGCGTCCGCGATTGATGCACGACGGCGCTTCGCTGACGTTTCTTGACGCGATCGGGCGGCATCGCGGCGAGGCGAATAAGGTCGCGCAAAAATTCGACAAGCTGAAACACTCCGAGCAGGAGGAGATCATCGAGTTCTTGAAGTCTCTGTGAAGATTTGACGCCTCGCGGTGCGGGACTTACTGGACACAACTAAGCAAGAACCCACCCTTCACAGAAACCGTTCAGGGTGGGGCACCCACAAGAGCGACGGCGCTCTACTGCGCGTCGTGGTGGTGGGGCATGTAGGTTACGTTGAGCGGTTGATTGAGGCGAAAATCGAGTCTCGTTTCAGCTGGGATGCGAAGCGGTTTGACCTTTGACACGCCCTGATAGACGCCGCCTCCTGCTCCGCCGACGCCTGCACCGATGGCCGCGCCTTTTCCACCTCCCGCAATCGCGCCGATGATGGCGCCGATGGCCGCGCCGCCGCCGACTTTTTCCGCGGTATTTTTGCCGCGCGACTTGCTGGCTTCGGTGTATGGATCCGAGGCAACAGTGTACTGCCGGCCGTTGAATTCCAGGCGCACGAGTTGAAGCTGCAATTCGTTGCGGCCTTTATATTGGCCGGAGGACTGCGCTTCGGTCAGGCGCATATAGATGTTGGTACCCGCGGGAACCACAACGACGCCGGCGGAAGTTAGCGGCTCGGCAATCGTCGCTTGAAATTCGTCGCCAACATGATTGACGGAAGTATCGACGGGATCGACGGTGCGAACTTCGACCGTGGTGCCGGAAGGAAAAGTGGCGGTAAGAGGTTGCGGGGGAGGCGGCGGAGCAGGAGCCGCGACTGGCGCTGCCTCGACAGGAGGCTGGGCTGATTGCTGAGCGTCGCTCTGAGCGTCGGCGGAGGACTGAGCTTGATTCTGACCCTGGTTGCGGCGCTCGGCGTCGCGCGCGTCTGCGCTGCGTGCGGCCGCCTGGCGGGCCTCAGCTTCGCTATGACGACGGGCATTCGCCTCGCGAGTGCGTTCGGCGCGATCACGGCGAGCGTTACGCGAACTGCGACGCTCTGGCGCGGCGACGGGCGCCGGAGCCGGCGTCTCTTCCGGGGCGGTAGCAGGAGGCGTCGCTTCGGCAGTTTGCGTGGGCGGCGCCGCGGAAGCTTGCACGACCGTTTGGTCATTCACTTTCGTGACGCCGGGAGTGGTGGCGGCGAGTTTGTAGGCTTCGTAGCGGGCGGCGTCGCTGGGCACTGTGCCGGAGAGCGTGACGACGCTATCTTTGACGGCGACCTGCAAGCCGGAGTCCTTCGTTTGCGGATCAGAGAACATTTCCGCCTTGATGGTCGTGGCCAGTTGCGCGTCGTCGGATTTTCGGGCGCAGCCGATAGCGAAGACTGCGACCGCAGCCAAGGAAATAAGAAGAGCGATTCTCGTTCTGCGCATTTTTATTCCCCCCTGCATCATTTTCCGCATTCCGTGGCGTGGATGCAACCAAATCCGAGGGAACGGGTGGCTGCACGTTGATATCGAGTTGCGAAGGCCTGTGCATTTCTTTGATGCTGCGTTGGAGGGCGGGGCTGCCCTTTAGGCGCAACTTTTCGGTCGGGCAGGTGTTTGATAGAGGAGCGAGTTCACCGAACCTAGATCGTTCTCGCAGAAGGCCTCATTTGGACGTGTGTTTTTCAGGGTGTACAGCGTTTCGTTCGCAGTTTTTCGTTCTGGGGTGTAACTAGGAGAAAAGGGATGCGTATCCAGAAGAGTATTGGTGTGTTCGTTGCAGGGATTTTGCTGATTGTGATGAGCGGATGTAACGCGGGTTCGATGAACACGACACCTCCGCCGCCTCAGATGGGGAATGTGTTTTCGATTGGCACGGACGCACCAGCGTCTCTGCCGAGCGTGGTTTCGTTTCAAGTGTCGATTACGGGCGTGACGGTGAACAATTCGGGAGGGTCGCTATCGGTGTTGACGAATCCGGTGAGCATGGATTTTGCGAAGCTCGACGGATTGCATGACTTGATCGATCTCGACAGCGTGCCGCTGGGAACTTACACGAGCGTGACGATTACCGGGTCGACTCCGGTGATCGGATTTCTGGATACAACGCAGTCGCCTCCGGCATTGAATTCAATCAACGCGACGCCAACGACTTTTTCGGTGACGGTACAGTTGGCGAAGCCGTTGGTAGTGGATGAAAACGATCTGGTTGGACTGCTGATTGATCTGGATTTGTGGCAGACGATTCAGACCGCGAACGGGCAAGTGACCGGCACGATTAATCCGACGTTTGATGTGCGTGGGTTGACGGCGGACGACTCGGAAGCGGAGATCGATGATTTTCGAGCTGGAGTGGTCAGTGTGGACACGAGTTCGGCGGCGTTTACGGCGCAGGGAATTCACAGCCGGCAGTGGAACGTGACGACAAACGCACAGACGGAGTGGGATGACGGCGGTTCTCTCGCGGATTTGACGACGAACTCGATCGTGGAAATCTCCGGGAAAATTGACCCGGTGACGCATGGTATCGACGCGGATGAAGTCGAAATCATTTCGCAGGATCATTTTTTTCTCGGCGGACTGATCACGTTCGTGAATCCAGCAAGCCCGAGTCCGGCGACGCAGATTGATGTCTACACGCGGACCGAACTGCCGGATCTTTCGATGACAGCGCCCATCGGACAAATCAATCCGCTGGCGCTGAATGGTTCGGAAAAATATTACATCGCGGATTTCCACAATCCGCTGACGGCGCTTTTGTTCAGCAATACGACTCTGGCGCCGGGGCAGCGCGTGGGAATCGGCGGCGCGTTGAACGCGACGGGGAGTTCGCAGACGCTCACCGTGCATCGCGTGGTGCTTGAACGACAAGGGCAGCAGGGCGATTTGGTTCCTGGAAGCACGCAGATACAGGCCGGGAACGCGGGAAGCTTTCAGTTGAACGATAATTTCCTCGCGGGAGTGTTGCTGCCGCAGCCGGTGACGGTGATCACCACGAACTTCACAAACTTCGTCAACTTGAGCGGACTTTCGGCACTCACAGGGACGCAGCCGATGAAGTTGCGCGTGGTTGGGTTCATTTTGGTAGACCAGCAAACGAATCAACCGGTAATCGTGGCGCGTCGAGTGGAGTTGGTGACGCCCGCGACGGAGTAAGACAGAGTCACGAGTAGATTGGAAAGCTGATTGCTTGATGATATTGAACCGCTCCGCCGGGGAAATCCTGGCGGGGCGGTTTTTTGTTTGAGTTGAGCGAAGAGTGACGCGAATAAAGCTTAGGATTTGGCGTGCGCAGCGTGGCAGGCGGAGGGGAAGAGGGACATGACTTTGCGGCGGGCGGCGGCGGTCTTTGTTTCCGTCCCGAGGGCGAGCAGATACGCGACGAGCGTGGCGCCTGCTGTGATCAGGAGCGCGTAAACAAAATGAACGAAGGTAGGATTCCAAGAGCGCGAGCCAATGATGCGTGAGCGGAGCAGGAAAACGAAGGGAAAGTGCGTTAAGTACAGGGTGTAAGAAAAACCGGCGAAGAGGCGCGCGGGTTTGGCATAAAGCGCAGACATGGATTTCTCAGGGGCTTCGACGACGGTGTAAATCCACGAACTAAATGCGAGCGCGACAATTGCGTCCATCAGGAAAGGAGAATTCAATGGATGCGCGACGCTGAGTCCGAGGGCCAAGACAAATGGAATGGCGGTGGCGGCCATGGCTCCGGAGCAGCGGACAGGGGACCATTTGACGGCACGAGAGATCGCGATAGCGCCTCCGAGAAGCCAGATCAGAAAGTACGACGCGATGACGTAGCCGACGAACCAAGTGACGAGAATCGCGAGCACGAGATAAACGATCCGCATCGTGGGGCGGTATCGCTTGACCAGAGCGCATATGGCCAGTGGAAAAATAATGTAATACCAGAATTCGTAACTCAAGCTCCAGAGAGGTGCGTTGGAGCCGAATGGCTGAACCAGAATTCCCTGCAGATAGAACAAATTTCCGACGAAATTGCGGAAGGTTTCAAGGTTGGCAATGCTGTCGGTGAACAGGTTCGCCACGGGATGCTGGTAGAGCGGGGCGGTGGCAGCCATTGCCATGCCGATGCGGTCGAGGATCCAGCAGAGAATCAGCGATGGAATCAATACCAGGCTGAGACGCGTGACGCGGTTGACGAGGTAGGCAGTCCACGACCATCTATGCTGCTCGAATGAGTCGGCGATGCTCGAAACGATGAAAAATCCGCTGAGGACGAAGAAAACGACGACGGCTTGATGCCCGAGCGCTGTCGCGGCGTAAAACGCGGAGACCAGAGGTGAATGATGCGGAAGATCGTGATAGTCAACGAAGAAGAGTCCGCGGACGTGACCTACGAGGACGGCGAGCGCGGCGACGCCACGAGCCATGTCCAGATGGACGGAAGCGCGTTCGGTTAGGCGCGATTTTCGGGTGCCGGGTAACATTGGACGGTCGCTTGACTCCCGTCGTCGCGCGCGCGTGAAACGGGGCGAAGCGTGGACGCGCGCACGGCGCAGGCGATTATGGCCTAGAGGAGAGTCGAGAGTCGAGAGTTGAAAGGCAAGAGCCGGCCCTTCGTTGCGGAGGCAAGGAGTACAAACCACAAGAAAGCGAAAGTCAAAAACCCCACCCTTCACAAAAACCGTTCAGGGATGGGCACCCGCAAAATCCGTTCAGGACGAGCAGGATGGGCAGCGGACAAAAGGAGATCAGGTCCCTGGGGGTACATCCGAAATAGAGGAGTCGCTTATTGCTTTTCGGCGCGGGAGGCGATGACTCGGCTGCCGTTGATTTGAATCTCGATGGCGACGGGTGGACGGATTCCCGCGCCGGCGACGATGGCTCCACGAACGAGGCCGTTAGGTCCGCTGCCATATTTGGCAAGGTCATAAAGCGTGTGGCTGCAGGGGTCAACGACCATGGGGTGGGCGGCGGCAAAATGGTACTTGCTGCGCAGTTCTTCCGTATCGGTGACGAATTCCAGATCGCATGTGCCATAGGGAGAACGGAGCGAGAAAGCCCAGTATGCGTTGCCCGGAAGCCGGACGACCATTGCAGGGAAGCTATCACTGGGCGTGTTGCGATACGTAAATTTTTGCGTTGCCCAGGGACGCGATAACTGGTCGGTGGTGGCTACCTGTCCCGGAGCCACGGGCAACGCCGGGGTCAATGCGACGGGCTGAACGACTGGAGCCGTGCTCGGGGGCACATCGGCAATGGGATCGGAATGCGCGGCACGCGTTGATGCGCGCGCCCACCAAATTGCCACGACGAGCAGGATTACAAGCGAAGCACCGCCTGTTGTCAGCGCGTAAAGTTTTTGCCGTTGCGCGGCGGCGGCGGTTTTTGTGCGCGGAACGCCGGGGATTTCCGGCTGGGCAACCGCGAAAGGAGCGGGTTTCGTTACGGTGCTCGGCGGTTTGTCGCTTATTTTCCCGGGCATTTTGCTGGGCCTGCCAAAGGCCGGTGAAATTTGAATGCGATGTGTCGAGCTTGCGCCAGGGAGGCGCGAAAAGCAAGGTGATGGGTACAGAGAGTAAACGGTCGGGGAACTCAACCCTTCATTCCTCAGGGCTAGAAGCTAAAAGCCGAAATCTGAAGAGAATCTCGACAGGAAATGTCGGGATGAACAGACCGAGAAGAGCCGAAAGTCAAAGAACCCATCCTCCGCACAAGACGCGGAGGATGGGCACCCGCAAAAGCCGAAACGAAAGTCGAACCGCGCGCGGCTAGTGGACCCACTTCACGCGGAGAGAATGGTGGGTGATGTAGTCCTGGAGATTGGCGAGACAGAGGAGGATTTCGAGGACTTTTTCGTTGTCAGCGGGATCGCGATCGAATTGGCTCTGCGCGAGCGCGTGGACGGTATGCGGCGCATCGGCGAGAAGCCAGGCAAGGATTTCTTCGTCAACTAGACCTGCTTCGATGCACCGGGCGCGCACTTGATCCGCGCGTTCAATCACCATTTCAAGGAAGTGATCGAGACAGACGCCGTCGGCCGTCAAGGCAGGAAGGATTTCTTTTCCGCAGCCGTCAACATTGCAGCGACGAGCCATCGCGCTTCTGCTTTCCTTGCCCGCGAGGGAGACGGGTAAGGTGGGGAGAATCATACTCCTGTTTTGGCGTTGCGTGTGCGGCGTGTGCTTGGAGAGCAAACAGGGTCGAAGAGATAGTTTTAGGTTAATAGTTGAGAGTAAATAGTCAAAAGCGCCGGAAATTGAGAGAGAGCGACAGGGCGGCGAAAAGAGGTTCGCCGTCCCGCCGGGGTTTACAGGCTAGCGCGATTCGATGCGAATCGTGCCGGAACTGGTGCGCAAATCGACGGTCGGGCCGCCGGAGCCAACCGTGGCGTGAATCTCGCGCGGGTTGATTCTGCCCTGCAAGGTAATGGGGAACGTCGAATTGATGCTGCCGGAGCTGGTGCGCGCGTACAGCTCGAAGGAAGTTTTCTCCGGGAGTCGGACTGTCAAGTCGCCCGAGCCGGTGTGGAGAAGCCAGTTGCCCGTCGGCGTGCCCTGCGCGCGAATATTTCCGCTGCCGGTACCAACGTGGACCGCTCCCTTCACGCCATTGATTTCAACTGTGCCGGAGCCGCTCGACGCTTGAACGTCGCCCGAGCCCGTTTGCGAGAGAATGATGTTGCCTGAGCCGGTGGAAGCGTTCATGCCGCCGGTTACGCCGTCCGCGTGAATCGTGCCGCTGCCGCTGGCGGCGCGCACGTCGCCTTTCACGTTGGAAAGCGTGACGTCGCCCGAGCCCGCGCGCGCCGTGGCGTCACTGCCAATGCTGGAAAGTTTCACGTCGCCCGAACCTGTGGTGGATTCAACCGGCCCCGCCACGCCGTCGACCGTCTGATTACCGGAGCCGGTGGCGGAATGAAGGCGCGTCTGCGCTGGCGTAACGATTTCGTAGCTTATGGAAATGTTGCGCATCAAGTCGCGGTCGTTTTCATGGCCGATGGTGATGGTGTTGCCGCTCTGTTCGACCGGCGGATGCTGCTCGATGTATTGGATGCGCGATTCGGCGTCGCGTCCGGCGGAGAGCCAGTTATCGTTGGCATGAATCCTGGCGTGGATTTCCACTTTGCCGGAATCGCCGGTGCGCACGGTGATGTTTCCCGAGCCGGTGGCGACATCCATGTCCACGGGCCCGTTCACGGTGAGAGTCTTGTCGAAATGGCCGTCGGCGGCCGCGTGTGCCGGCGCTGTAGCCACTGCCGCCAAAATGGCAAGCGCGAATGCCGCGCTCGCGAGTTGCAAATTTCTCGTCAGCTTCATATCGGATTCACCCCTCCTGAATTTAATCAGCCTGTGTATGGAACGCAAATTCGCCGCTAAGAGTTCAGACGCATCGCTGGGGAAAGGGTGAGCAAGATTGGCGTGTGCCTCGCCTGGGTGTAAAGTGGGGCGCGTGCGAACCCTGATCGCGACGGCCCTATTGCTGGCGACGGCGACAATTACGTTTGGGCAGGCCAGTTCCACAACAGCGCCAAAAAGGAGTTTTGCGGGGACGTTCGTCTTAGCTGGAGCTAGCGGCGACCTCCGTTTTGACGCTCACAGCCGAAATCAGCCGGTACTTCAGATTCTTCAGACGGCCGGCGATCTGCAAATCACTCGAACAACCGACGGAGGTCGCGAAAAGATGATTCTGCCCTTTGATGGCCGCGAGGTGTCGTATACGACCACCCGTGGGGTTACAGCGAAGGCTACGCTCAAGGTTAAGGGCGCCGACCTTGAAGTACAGAAAGACATACCTCAGGAAGAGATTAAAGTCCATATACATTCCGTCGAGCATTGGAAGCTGACGCGCGATTCCAAGACTTTGAAGATCTGTGGCTATGCCGACAGCCTTGGCGGTATCGTGGAATTCAGGATATCGGGGTGCCAAGTGTTTAAGCGGCAGTAGTTTCGGGCCCAGGGGTTGACGAGAATCAGCAGGGTGCTCGCGGATTACGAATTGCGGCCACAGCATTTTTTGTATTTTTTGCCGGAGCCGCAGGGGCAGAGGTCGTTGCGGCCGATTTTGGCGCCGGTGCGGACTTGCTTCGGGGCTTCGGCTTTTTCGGAGCCGGTCTGCAATTGCAAGTCCTGCTGGGCGCGGCGCTGACGGCGCTCGATCTGCTTGGCCTCTTCTTCCGGCCGCGCGGGCTGCATCAAGTAGAGGAAGCGAACCGTTTCCGTATCGATGCGGCCCATCATTTCCTCGAAAAGCTTGAAGCCTTCTTTCTTGAATTCGACGAGAGGGTCAACCTGGCCGTAGCCGCGGAGGCCGATGCCTTCCTTCAAGTGGTCGAGAGTGAGGAGATGGTCCTTCCACTGCGCGTCGACGATATCGAGCATGATGTGACGCTCGAGCCAGCGCATCACCTGCGTGCTGAATAGTTTCTCCTTTTCCTCGTAGCGCAACCGCGACTTGGCGATGAGTTCGTCGAGAAGCGTATCGTGATCCATCTGCAGCGGATCGATTCCGAGCGCTTTTATGTCGAGGCCGAATTGCTTGAGGATTTCGCCGGAGAGTTGCGCGATGTTCCACTGATCGGCATGCTGCTCGCGCGGGCAATAGGTGTCGACAAGATCGGCGAGCAACTCCTCAGTGAGCGCGAGAATTTCGTCCTTCTGGTCTTTTCCTTCGAGGACGGCGCGGCGAATGGAGTAAATCGTTTCGCGTTGCTTGTTCATCACGTCGTCGTATTCGAGGAGGTGCTTGCGGGCCTCGAAGTTCTGGGCTTCGACGGCCTTCTGCGCGTTCTCAATGCGTTTGGAAATCAGGCGCGACTCGATGGGGATGCCTTCCTTCATGCCGAGCATGTACATGAATTTCTGGACGCGTTCGCCACCGAAAATGCGGAGCAAATCGTCTTCGAGCGAAAGATAAAACCGCGAAGAGCCGGGATCGCCCTGACGGCCGGCGCGGCCACGCAGCTGATTGTCGATGCGGCGGGCCTCGTGACGTTCGGTGCCGAGAATGTGCAGGCCGCCCAGAGCGACGACTTCATCGTGTTCCGTCTTGCATTGCGCGGCGTACTGATCGTAGAGCGGCTTCCATTGCTCCAGTGGCACCTGAAAGATTTTGCCTTCCTGCTGGAAGAGGACCATGGCGACATTGCCTACGCCGTTTCCGCCGACGGACGCCTCTTGCGGAATTTCCTTGGGAGTTTCGCTTGCGCCCGGAGGCTCGTCGCCATTGCCGATGACGGCGCTCGCGGGCGCGTAGGGAATGGCGAGTTTGTTTTTGAGGCAATAATCGCGCGTCATCGCTTCGGGGTTGCCGCCGAGCAGAATGTCGGTGCCGCGGCCGGCCATGTTGGTCGAGACGGTGACAGCGCCTTTGCGCCCGGCTTGCGCGATGATTTTCGCTTCGCGCTCGTGCTGCTTGGCGTTCAAGACTTGGTGCGGAATGCCGTGTTTCTTGAGTAGTTCGGCGATTTTTTCCGACTTCTCAATCGAAATGCTGCCGATGAGAACGGGCTGGCCGCTCTCATGCAATTGCCGGACGCCGCTCACGTGAGAGCCGTCTTCCTGAATGATGCCGTTGACGACGGCTTCGAATTTTTCGAGTTCGGTGCGATAGACGACGTCGGGATTTTCGAGGCGGATGAGCGCGCGGTTCGTGGGAATCACGACCACATCGAGCCCATAAATCTTATTGAACTCTTTCGCTTCCGTTTCCGCGGTACCCGTCATGCCAGAGAGTTTTTTGTACATGCGGAAATAATTCTGGAAGGTGACGGTGGCGAGAGTCTGATTTTCGCGCTCGATTTTCACCGCTTCCTTGGCTTCGATGGCCTGATGCAAACCGTCGGACCAGCGGCGGCCGGGCATTTGGCGGCCCGTGAATTCGTCGACGATGATGACTTCGCCTTCTTTCACCACGTAATCGACGTCACGCGTGAAGAGCGAATGCGCGCGGAGGCCTTGATAAACGTGGTGAATCAGTTCCAGGTTTTGCGGGTCGTACATGTTGGGCAAATCGAGCAGGCGCTCGCACTTCGCCACGCCTTCCTCTGTTAGCGTGGCGGTTTTGTGCTTTTCGTCGAGCGTGTAATCGATGTCCTTGATGAGCTTGGGAATAATTTTGTCGATGCGGTAATACTTGTCGGTGGATTCCTCGGCGGGGCCGGAAATGATGAGCGGCGTACGCGCCTCGTCGATCAAGATGGAATCGACTTCGTCAACGATACCGAAATGATGGCCGCGCTGGACGCAATCGGCGAGATCATACTTCATGTTGTCGCGCAGATAATCGAAGCCGAATTCGTTGTTGGTTCCGTACGTGATGTCGGCGGCATAGGCGGCGCGGCGCTGCACGTCGTCGAGATCATGGACGATGACGCCGACGGTGAGGCCGAGCGTTTTGTAAATGGGGCTCATCCACTCCGCGTCGCGGCGGGCGAGATAATCGTTTACGGTGACGATGTGGACGCCGCGTCCCGCGAGGGCGTTCAAATATGCGGGAAGAGTGGCAACCAGCGTTTTTCCTTCGCCGGTTTTCATCTCGGCGATTTTTCCTTCGTGCAGTACCATGCCGCCGATCAACTGCACGTCGAAATGGCGCATGCTGAGCTTGCGGCGCCCCACTTCGCGGACTAGGGCGAACGCGGGCACGAGAACGGGCGCAAAAGCTTCCTGCATTTTGGCGCGGTATTCGGGATCTTTAATGTCCACGCCTTCGAGCTTCGACGTGACCTGCATCTTCAATTCAGCGGTTTTAATGCGGAAGTCGTCGTCGGCGAGCTGCTGCATCTCAGGCTCGAGCGCATTGATCTGCGCGACGAGCGGCTGAAGCTTCTTGATGTCGCGCTCGTGCTTCGTCCCGACGAAAAACGCAATTATATTTTCAACAAACCTATCGGCATCCATGCTTTGGTGTTGGATGCTTGCTTTCGAGCAAGCGTCGCAAGCCTCTCTTGTGGCCGGTCATTTATCGCTGTTCAAGGAGCAGCGCAATCGGCAGGGAATCTCCACTGGACGTTCCCCTCAACCGCCCGCGGACGGTGCAGAGTCTATTCTAACCTGTTCAGCGCGGTGGGCGCAAAGCGGGGCTATCGGCATTGGTGTCATTTGGTTGTGGCGACAGGAATCCAGTGGAATTCTCCATTGGAATCCTTGGCAGCTTGAAATTTGAAAGAGCGTTCTGTTCGCCACGGGATGAAGGAGCCCCGGAAAGATGCGTTAATCGTCGCGTCAGCCCTCAATATTGGAGCGGCGGTTCGAAGCGATTGAAGGCCCGGAGAAGGAAAGTTGCATCCGACCGTGGTTTCCTCTTTCGGGTTGAGACGAGAAACCGAATATGCCGAGTTGGATTCTGTATCGTTGGCGAATATATTTTGGTTGGCGTCCTCGAAGTTCATCTTACATGAGAACTCAACGTCAATAACGGCAAAGTAGCCATCATTGGAAAAAACAAGAGTAGTTCCGAAAGGGTCAGATGTTTTCAGGGGGGCTCCCGGCTGGACGGTAACACGTGGGAACAGCGTATACACCGTCAGGCAAAATCCGACGACAGCGACTGCACCAAGTAGCACGTCCCAACGTGATAGCTTTCTCGGTGGAATTTGTGCTGCTCCCTTTTGTGGGGAGTTTCCGTTCCTACGGCTTTTAGCCTTTTTTTGCCTCTTATTCACTCGGTTGGACCGTGGAAGCCATTCTTCTCCGAAGCTCACGAAATATCAACCGCCCAAAGTAATAAATCGGGGCGCTCTCTGGGCGAGTTGCCCCTGCAACGCGGGCGTTCTATGATGAAAGTGTTGAAAGCTGAGGCGATTCGCGACTTGAAAGGCGGGAATGAATGCCGGGGAATCCGTTGACGGAAGGGGTGGTATACGAAGCGCTGCGGACGGTGGAGGATCCGGAGCATCATCGCAGCATTCTGTCGCTGAACATGGTGCGCAGCCTGGTTGTGCGCGAGGGCGACATTTCGTTGGTGATGTCTCTGCTGCGGCCGGAGCCTGCGTATCGCGACACGCTCGAACGCGGAATACGCGCGGCGGTGGGGCGTTTGCAAGGCGTGCGGTCGTTCGATTTGAAATTTGACGCGGCGACGCCCGGCGGTCGGCGGCTGCCGGAGAAAGAGCCGATTCGCGGCGTGAAACATTTGGTCGCCGTCGCGAGTGGCAAAGGCGGCGTGGGAAAAACTACCGTTGCCGTGAATCTGGCGATTGCGCTGCAAAAAATGGGCTCGAAAGTAGGGTTGATGGACGCGGACGTTTATGGGCCGAACGTTCCGCTGATGCTGGGGACAACGGAACAACCGCGCGCGGTCGCGGAAAACGTGATTATTCCCGTGGAGGCGTACGGGCTGAAAGTGATTTCGATGGGGCTGCTGAATCCGGGCGACCGTCCGTTGATTTGGCGCGGGCCGATGTTGCACGGCGTGATGCAGCAATTTTTGCGCAGCGTGCAATGGGGCGAGCTCGATTATTTGATTGTGGATTTGCCGCCGGGGACGGGAGACGTGCAGCTTTCGCTGGTGCAGACGGCGGCAATTTCGGGCGCCTTGCTGGTGACGACTCCGTCGGTGGTGGCGCTGGCGGATGTGCGCAAGGCGATTGAGATGTTCCGCCAAGTAAACGTAGAAATTCTGGGCATCGTCGAGAACATGAGCTATTTTTCGTGTCCCCACTGCGATCAGCGTATCGACGTTTTCGGCCACGGAGAAGGCGAGCGCATGGCGAAAACTTTTGGCGCGCCGTTTCTCGGCGAGATTGAAATCGATCCGCAGATACGCATCGGCGGCGACACGGGAAAACCCGTTGCGGCGGAAGGGCCGGACGCGCCGGGCGCGAAGAGTGTCTACGCCGTGGCGCGAAATGTCGCGGCGCGCGTCGCGGAGAAAGACGACGCCGTCGGCCCGCCAGTCGTGCAGATTTTGTAGCGGCTTTTTATTCTTGTCACAGGGTGTGCAAATAGGCGAGCAAATCGCGGAGCTCTTCGTCGGATAGGGTGTAGCCGGCGGCGGGCATCATTCCGCGGCCGTTGACGATGGTGCGCTCAACGAAGCGGTCATTGGCGGGCAATCCGCTCGGCATGTATTTTTTCCTGAACAAGTGTTTGAGACCTGGCCCCTGCGATCCACGCGAGGAATATGCTTTGTGGCAGCCCGCGCAGCGAAGGTTATAAATGCGGCGTCCTGCCGCCTGCTGCGCGTTCAGTCCTAGTTGCGCATCGGTTTCCGTGGTTTTGTCCGGCCCGCAGCCAGCAAGAAGGGCCAGGAGAATGCAGGCCAGAAAGGTCAGAATGGGCCTGGTCAGTTGGAGTGAAGTTAGTCGCCGCGGGTTTTTGCCCTTGTTATGAGTCAGTGTCCCACTCCTCCGGCCTGAGCAGGTGCGTTACTTGCGATTCGGCGGGGTCGGAAAACAGCCATAATGGGATTTTAAGAGGGAGCTTTCCGGTCTCGGGTTTTGGTGTGATCACGATGGTGCCAGGCATTGTGAAGCTCAAGCTCAAACGTTGCTCCCGATTACCGGTCCAGCGAGCCGTGAACAGCACAACCGTGGAAATCTCCGGCCAAGCGAGGAATCGCTCACCGCGGAATGAATTGGAGTACGAAATTCCGTCCGTTCGAACGTCGAGCTTGAAACTGCGAAAGAAGATCAACGCGAGTGAAACAATCAGAAAATAGATAACTAGTCCGAGCGGCAGCCATCGCGATTTTTCCAGGATTCCAGGTCCGACCATCAGGATGATCAGGACGGTAATTGAGGCAATGAAGGCGTACCCGGCCTTTCCTACCGTGTAGCTTGCAGGCACAATTTCAACACCGGGCGCAGGATAGGGCTGAATAAAAAGACCGTTAGACATAGTTTGCAGGCGTTCGAGTCGTGAGCGTACCGCAACTAGAACAAATACTGCAAGGTGTAGTCGCCGACCGACTTCTCAGTGACGCCGTTGCCTTGTAAGGCTTGGATGCGTGTGTTACTTTCGCTGTTCGCTTGAAAACGCCTCTAACTACCAGCAGGAGCGCAATTTGATTCGGAGCTATCGCGGGCGGGCACCGCAGATTGCCGCGTCGGCTTACGTTGACGAAGCGGCGGTGATTATTGGCGACGTGCAGATTGGCGAGCATTCGAGCGTCTGGCTGGGCGTGGTGATTCGCGGCGACGTCCACTACATTCGCATCGGCGAGCGCACGAATGTGCAGGATGGCTCGGTCCTGCACGTGATGCGCGACGAGCATCCGTTGATTTTGGGCGACAATGTGACGATTGGCCACGGCGTGATTCTGCACGGCTGCACGGTCGAGTCGCGATGCTTGATCGGCATGGGCTCGATTATTTTGAATGGCGCGAAGATTGGCACGGGCTCGATTGTCGCGGCAGGGACGTTGGTGACGGAAGGCGCGGTCGTTCCGGCGGGGAGTTTGTTCATGGGGCATCCAGGGAAGTTGCGGCGCGCGCTGACGGCGGAGGATCAGCGGTCGATCAATGATTACGCGCAGCGGTATGTGGAGTACAAGGAGACGTATCGCGCGGAGGCGGCAAAATCGTAGGGGCGAGGCTTGCCTCGCCCGTTTGGAATTTGTAGGGGCGCTGCTTGCTGCGCTCGGTGCCAGCGAGGGATCTGTATTCTCTGTCCGCGGAAAACGAACAGCAGATTCCTCGTCGCGGCTGCTCCTCGGAATGACAGCGTTATGGTTTAGCGGCTAAGAACGAGGGTTGGCTCTCCCGCTGGAATTTGTAGGGGCGCTGCTTGCTGCGCCCGCGGCCAGCGCAGCAGGCCGAGTTATTGAAAGGGAATCGAAGTGAGCGAAGCGGCAAAACCAGAGAACGAACGGCGCAAATTTCGCGCGATAAAAGGGACGCGGGACATACTGCCGCCCGATTCGGCGCTGTGGAACTGGTTTGAGAAGACGGCGCGGAGCGTGATGGAGTCGTACAACTTCGGCGAAATACGCACGCCAATTTTCGAGGAAAGTGAGCTTTTTGCTCGTTCGATCGGTGCCGATACGGACATTGTTTCAAAGGAGATGTTCACTTGGGATGAAAGCGGAACGTCAATTGAATCCGAGTTACAGGAACAGTGGATCAGCAAACACCTGAGTGAATTGTCTGAGTTGAAGAGGCAGCCTGTATTTGCGAATCGTGTGCGACCGGACCTTGTCGTTCGCACAGCACGCGGAATATCCGTCGTTGAGTTCAAACGGGGAACGATCAATCCGGCCACCATCGCAAACATGAGCGAATACAGGAAGATATTCGCGGAGAGGTTTCCCGATGAGAAAGCCGTGAGATTCCATTTGGTATTCGCTGAGCAGCCATCGGACTATGCGCGACAGTTAGCGGCTAAGAACGGAGTCGAAATTGAAGTGTTGGAATTTCCTGATTACGAGCCGCGTCAGTCTCTAACCCTGAGGCCGGAGGCGACGGCATCCGTCGTGCGGGCCTACATCGAGCATGGGATGCAGATGCGGCCGGGGGACCAGAAGCTTTACTACGTTGGGCCGATGTTTCGGCGGGAGAGGCCGCAGAAGGGGCGTTACCGGCAGTTTTACCAGATTGGCGCGGAGGTGCTCGGCGCGTCGGATGCGCCGGCGATTGACGCAGAGCTGATCCAGATGCTGACGGACCTGCTGGAACGCTGCCAGATCGAGAAATACACGCTGCTGATTAATTCGATTGGATGCCCCGATACGCCAGAACGAAAGGGCTGTCGGCCGAAGTACGTGGAGCTGCTGCGCGCGAAATTGCGCGAGCCGGAAAGTTTTAGCAAGCTTGGCGCGGACAGCCAGCGGCGAGTCGAGACGAATCCGCTGCGCGTGATGGATTCGAAGCTGCCGGAGGAGCAGGGGATTATCGAGAAGCTGCCGAAAATCTCGGAGCACCTTTGCGCGGATTGCCGCGAGCATTACGAGAAGCTCAAAAAAGAACTGAAGCTGCGCGAAGTACCGTTCACGGAATCGCCACGGCTGGTGCGCGGGCTTGACTACTACATGCGGACCACGTTCGAGATTACAAGTCCAATCTTGGGCGCGCAAAACGCGCTGTGCGGCGGCGGGCGGTACGACGGACTGGTCGAAATGCTCGGTGGACCTAAGGGGATCAAGGGAATCGGTTTTGCGCTGGGCGAGGATCGGTTCATTGACGCGATTGTCGAGGCCAAGAAAATTCACGCGGCGCGGACGGTGGACGTTTTCATCGCGTGGATGGGCGAGCGCGCGTATCCGACGGCGGTGCGCCTGGCGCGAGTCCTGCGCGGAGAAAAGCACACGGTCGAGCTGCCTCCCGAAGAGATAAAATTCCGCAAGGCTCTCGAACGCGCGGATAAAATGGGCGCGCGGTACGTTTTGATCATCGGGGACGACGAAATTGCATCGGATATGCTGACGATTAAACGCCTTGCGGACGGCAAGCAGGAGAAAATTTCAGAAGAGGCGCTCGTGGATTTTTTCCGTCCGCCGGCGAAGGAAGGGCCGGGGAGCTAAGACGGGTTTGCGAAGAAACAGCGCGAAAGGAGGCGAGATGATAACCGGAGCGAGCCGTGAGAAGGGAAGTGCTCTGGGGCGACCGGAGCGCAGCGAGGCGGCGCCGTACTATTTCACCTATATCGACCAGGTTGACGGCGACGATGTTTTGGGCGTGCTCGAAAGCCAACTCGAAGAGCTGCCGGCATTTCTCTCCACAATTTCCGAAGAGAAATCGCTTCACCGCTACGCGGCGGACAAATGGAGCATCCGGCAAGTGCTGAACCACCTCAACGACACAGAAAGGCTTTTCGCATTTCGCGCGCTGTGGTTTGCGCGCGGCTTCGAGACTCCTCTGCCGAGTTTCGATCAG
>DASYYR010000072.1:0-7101 GCA_035933575.1 Candidatus Acidiferrales bacterium
AGCTTATGCAGATTTTGCGGAAACACGGGATAAAGGACGAGAATCCCCGCTTTTCCGAGATCGTGAAGCTTTTTCGCGATTTGCGGAGCGGGAAGGCCTGACAGCCAGAGCGTGAATCTCCCTACGCGCAGCCTTGGCTTCGGCCGGCGGCAAGGTTTCCAAATGAGCCTGAATTATCTCGGCCGCTTCTGCGGCAGCAATATCCAGCTTTGTTTTCTTACGTGGCATAAAGCAAGAATACTCTCCTCGCGCGACAGGGCGCAACACATACATTCCGGTTCTCGCGCATGTGGATAATGGTTTTAACGAGTGGAGCCCCTGAGAAGCAAGCCGAGTTACGACCAACGATTTTGTGTCCTCGCGCAGGCCCGCGCGTGTCCTATAATATTTGTCTGTTTAGCCCGCGCCCTCATAGGAGGAATCATGGCTACACCGTCACCGATCATGTCCACTCGCCCGCAAACGCAATATCTCCACGACGCGCTCGAGGACTTGAAATCGAAGCATCAATATATTCAGCTCCGCATCCTCGAAGGCGAACAAAAGCCCATCGCCACAATCGACGGCAAGGAAGTCATCAACCTCAGCTCCAATAATTATCTTGGGCTGACCACGCATCCCAAGCTCCGCCGCGCTGCCATTGATGCCATCCGCAAATACGGAGTCGGCTCCGGCGCCGTCCGCACCATCGTCGGCACCATGAAAATTCACATGGAGCTCGAAGAGCAAATCGCGCGCTTCAAAGGCACCGAAGCCTGCGTGGTTTTTCAGTCAGGCTTCACTGCGAACGCCGGAACCGTCTCTGCAATTCTGGGAAAAGAAGACTTAATCATCTCCGACGAACTGAACCACGCCTCCATCATCGACGGCTGCCGCCTCTCGCGCGCCACAATCAAAGTTTTCAAGCATAAAGACATTGCCGATTGCGAACGCATCCTCCAGGAAACCAAGGACTGGAACGGCCACAAGCTCCTCGTCACCGACGGCGTTTTTTCGATGGAAGGCGACATCGCGCCGCTTCCCGCGCTTTGCGACCTCGCCGAAAAATACAATTGCATCATGATGGTCGATGATGCGCATTCCTCCGGCGTCCTGGGCCGCAACGGCCGCGGCACCGTCGACCATCTCGGCTGCCACGGGCGCGTTGACATTCAAGTTGGCACGCTCAGCAAAGCCATCGGCTCGATCGGCGGTTACGTTTGCGGCTCTCGCGACCTCATCCAGTTCCTCTATCATCGCGGCCGCCCGTTCCTGTTCTCGACTTCACATCCGCCCTCCGTCACCGCCACGTGCCAGGCCGCCTTCGAGCTTCTCGATTCCGATGCGGGCGAAAAGCTCATTAAGCGCCTCTGGAGCAACACGAAATTTTTCAAGCGCCGCCTCAAACGCCTCGGCTTTAAAACCGGCAAGAGCGAAACGCCCATCACTCCCATCATGGTCGGCGAGACGGACAAAGCCTTCGAATTCTCCCGCGAGCTTTTCCAGGATGGACTGCTGGCCATGGCCATCGGCTATCCCACGGTGCCGCAAGGCACAGCGCGCCTGCGCACGATCGTCACCGCCACGCACAAGCGCGCTGACCTCGAGCGCGCCGCTGAAATCCTGGAGCGCGTCGGCAAAAAACTCGGCGTGATCTGACGCGCAACTAAGATGGTCCTGCGCGAAACGCCGTATTCAGAGAATTTCAAGGATGTTTGCCATGAGCAACGGAACCAACAACAAGATCGAGCAGCCCGAGAAAATAAATCCGTCCCGTTACTTGCAACCTGATGAGCCGGAAAACGGCGAGACCGATAACGTCGACGAAGCTTCGCGCGAATCGTTCCCCGCAAGCGATCCACCGGCATGGATGGTGAGACGGAAACACGATGAGAAAAAGTTATAACCGCGGCTCAATTGTTCCTCCGCAATGCCCTCGTTGAGAATCCGAATTGGCAAGGAATCCGGCCCGTCGCCCCCTGGGTACATTTTTCCGGAAGTGTTACATTTCCACCCAGCAGGCCTTGCCAAAATATGTTTCAACTCTCTTGTATGTCGCTACAAATAAACAACCTATCTTTCGGAAGACGAGTTGCTAAATAGACGATTTGCTGGCACATCAGGGGGAAGTGTGACTCCTCGCTCGCACGGTCTCCCAGGGATTTGACAATCTCCAGGAGGATCAACATGAATAGATTTGGTTTCTCATTTCTTGCTGTTGTCGCTCTCGCCTTCACATGCGTCGCGCAGTCGGCGAACCAGCAACACCGCTCCAGTCAGGACCAGGATCACTCCCGTCCCGCGCAGCAAACGAAATCTTCGCCTTCAACCAGCAAGCAGAGCGGCGCGCAGGCTTCAGCGTCCGGCTCGGCCAGCGCGTCGGCAAATGCCGGAGGGACGTCAGCGGGCCTTTCCTCCGGAACGACTATCAATACCGAATTGCAAACCACGCTTGACGCGCGCAAATGCCATCCGGGTCAGCGCGTTGTTGCGAAGACCACGCAGGACGTCAAACAGGACGGCCACGTGGTCCTGCGAAAAGGAACGCAACTGATTGGCCATGTCACCGAAGCCCAGGCCAGAACGAAGGCAAACGCCGAGTCTTCCGTCGGTATCGTCTTCGACGAAGCCGTTACGAAGAAAGGCGAGGAAGTTCCGTTCCACGCCACGATTCAAGCGCTGGCCGCGGCACAGTCCACGTCAGCCGCTTCGCTTGACAACGACATGATGGAACCTTCCAGCGCTCCGATGGGCCCCGGCGGCGGCTCTATGGGCGGTGGCGCGATGGGCGGCGTCGGCTCGACCGTGGGATCAACCGCGGGCGCGACACGCGGTATAGCCGGAAGCGTACCTCAAACGGCTAATGGCGCAGTTGGCGCAACTTCAGCCGCTGCTGCTTCGGCGGGAGGTAATCTCCGCGGCTTGAACGCGGCTGGTCAGCTGACTTCGGCCAGCAGCGGCGTCATTGGCTTGAATGACATGAACCTCACGTCCGCAGCCGCCAATTCCACGCAAGGCTCGGTTGTTACCTCCGCGAAACGCAACGTGCATCTGTCTAGCGGCACGCAGATGCTCTTGCGAGTAAACGGCAACTAGCTTGCGCTTTCTTTAGGGCCGTGCGAAGCTGCCGCTTTGCACGGCCTTTTTTTGTTGCTTGGCCCTCAAAGCGCGTTTGTTGACTCTTTATCTATCGCTGGCGCACTTCGGTACTGCGGAAAAGCACCATATCCCGCCACAATTGAGACTACTACCCTTGCTTGCCTCTCTTGCGAGCAGGAAAAGGGATGGGATAATCCATGCAGAAACCACGACGCTTGGGAATTCTCCCGTTGTCGCTATGCATTTTGATTTGGGCGGCCGGTTGCAGCCATGCGAACTTTAACTTCGGCGGAGGTGGCGGCGGTCAAACGGCTCCGATGCTTCTGACGTTCCACGACACACCAGCCGCTGGCATCACCGTTACCTCGTTCGAAGTCACGGTTTCAGGCGCCGTGCTGCAACCCGGCAATGTGTCGCTGCTGGCATCGCCCCAAACCATCGAGCTCACCCAGCTCCAGACCAACTCCGCTTTCCTCTCGACCACCAATGTCCCGCTTGCAACGTACACGAGCTTAACGATTACCTATGCGAGCCCGCAGTACACATTCTTGAATGATTCTGGCGTGTCAGTCACCGTCGGCGGCCAGCCGTGCGCTGCGGGAGCTTCCTGCGTCGTGACCACTCCGACAACTTCGACGCTAACGCTCGCATTGTCCAGTCCCTCTTTTCCCTCGGTCGTCGTCGGCGCGACCAACCAGACGTTGCTCGAAGTCGACGTCAACTTGAACGACATCATTCAATCCGACTTCTCCCTCAATTTCGCCAACACGGCGTCTGGAGCTGTCACGGTCACTCAATTCACTGGAACAGCGGGGACCACTGCGATCGGCAATTTCAACGTCACAGGTCAAGTCGCCTCCGTCTCAACGAGTCCTACCAATCAATTCACGCTCACCACCCCGGCGGGAAAAACACTCACCATTAAGGCCAATGCGGCGGCATTTGAATTTGCGCGCGCCAATTGCACGAACAACAATTTTACCTGCCTCGCCGCAGGCCAGATCGTTGACGCGAACGTCGACATCTTCAGCGACGGCTCGCTCAGCGCCACCGAAGTTGATTTCGACGATGCCTCTGGCACCCAGCAGGTCAGCGGCACCATCGTCACGGAGAACAACTCTCCACCCACAAGTTTCCAAATGATTGTTCACAACACCATTCCGCCGGTCGCCAGCCTTCCTCCCGGAACCCCGGTCACCGTCAACATCGGCGGCACCGCTTCATTTGTAATCAACAACGGCTCGTTCGTCTTGCCGATAGGCGCCAATTTCGCCTCCACCTCCGACGTAATTGTCGGCCAGGAAGTGGAGGCACGCGTAGCATCGGGCACCAGCATTTCGAACGGCGCATTCACCACGGATCGTCTCGCCCTCGAGCAAACGCAGCTCGAAGCCAACGTCAGCTCCATCAGTCCGCAAGCTCAGCCGTTCCCGTTTTTTGTTTTCAATCCCTTGCCCCCGCTCTTTACCCAGGCGTCAGTGGGTCCAGCCACCCAGCTTCAGGTGGATATCACAGGGGCGGGTCAGAGCGGTGGGACCATTTTCCAGAACCTCACTCCGCTCAGTCTCGCTGGGGTTACGGTCGCCCAGAAAGTGACCGCTAGTGGATTTCTCTTCAACACGACTGGCACCGTCGGCTCTCCCACAATTGTCGCCACCACAGTTCGCGGTGAAGTGCCAGGCACATAGAATAATTTCGCGGCGAAAATAAAAAAAGGCCGGGGGTTTTCCACCCGGCCTTTCTAATTCGTTCGCAAAATTCTAAAGCAAATCTACACGGCCACCGGTGCGGTTGTCGCGGACGTGCGCCGGAGATGCCGGTATATCGCGATTGCTATGGCGCCCATTCCCCACCAAATCGCAACCAGCTTCACGATTGTGCCCGCATGATACGGCAACAGTTCCAGGCCGTGGAGAATCACCAACCCAAGAGCCAACCGTCCGAGCAGCGCACCCGTGCCTTCGCCCCTCCCCAGCAAAGCGTCGCCAATCCACGTGCTGACGAAAGTCTGCGACGCGTACAGCGCAATCGCATAAATCAGAATTGTCGCGATTCCCACGCCCAGTCCCACCATCGTGATGCACACGATAATCGCCACAATCGGCGTCGCGATCATCGCAACCACTCCCAACCCCAATGCCGGCAAAAATCTCCGGCTCGCCTGCATTCCGTCGGCGAAAAACCCGGGCAAAAGCAAAATCAGCGCGAGGCCGAAAACAAATGCAGCCCCCCACAGCAACGCGCGATGCCACCAGTAGCGCCCGGAAGAATAGTCAGGCCCGGTTTTCACCAGCGTGAATACCAACGGGCTTGCCAGCTTCGCCCCGGCATCCACGATCGGTTTGTGGAAACCCGAGTACGTCGTCGATCCTGCCACTTCCGCTTCCGATCCTATATGTAGATGCACGCTGCGGAGCTTTGCATTGCCGCCCACCGAACCGCTGACTTCCAACTCCGCCGCTCTTCCCATCAGGTCCCGGCCGATTCTGCCGTCCACTCGTCCCTCTGCACCTTGGAAAGTGAAACTGCCATCCACCTGCCCTTTCGGGTTCAATTCAATCTCTTCGCCCGCCGCCAGCACGTTTTTCATCACTTTCCCGTTGATCGTGATCATCTGGCTCCAGTTCCGCACGTTCCCGTCAACCTGTCCGTTGATCCGTGTGGTCTGGCAAAAAGTGAACACATCGCCCGTCACGTGGCCGTTCACCTCGGCCTCTCGGCCCCAGATGAACACATCTCCGTTCACCGTTCCATCGATGCGAATGTAATCTCCTGCCACGAACAAATCCGTATTCAGCGTTTGTCCCGCCGCCAGCGTGTAGCTCGGATTTCCGTGCTCAATGTCTCCCGCATGCGCGGCTGGCGCGCCGAGAAGCAAAAACGGAATGAGCAATATCACAAGCGCGATGTTCCCGAGTGCCACGCCGACGGTGACTCCGTGCCGCCAGAACCGCTTCAGCAGCGCCAGCGCCAGCATCGAAAACGCCGCCACCGTGAAAAATTCCACAAAACTCAGCACGCTCGACCATCCCTTCCAGAATGCGCCGCTAAAAAAGAGCATCGTCATCAAATTTCCTCCGCTGAACCCTGCCTGATTGAGCTGCTGCTGAAACGGTTCCACGATTCCATTCCATACCGTATAAATTCCCGCCGCGCCCATGGCCATCGCCGTCATCCATCCCCAGGACATGCCCGAATGCGTCGCGGGCGTGGCAAATCGCGCCGGCACAGCATCTTTTTCCTGCAGGCTTGCTTCAAGCCAGCGCGTTTCATGTTCCAACGACGCAAGCAGCGCCCGGCACTCCGCGCATTCGCTCGTGTGCGCCAGCACTTCGGCCGCTTGTGCGCGTTCGAGCTGTCCATCCAAATACAAAAGCGCCGCCACCTCATCGAAGTGTTTCATCGCCTGCTCCCCGCTGCGGAAGCGCGCAGCCCGGGCGCGGTCTGCTCGAGCATCCGCCGCAATTGATGCCGCGCGCGCAGCAACAGCACGCCCACAAACGGCCGCCGCACGCCCAGCGTCTCCGCGATTTCGTCATAGCTCATATCCGAGTGGTACCGCAACGTCAGCGCCATTCGCGTCCGGCTCGGCAACTGCTCGAGCGCCTTCCGCACCTGCTCGCGCGAATGCTGTTCGAGCAATCGCTCAAGCTGCCCCGGGTCGGGATGCTCCAGCGGCATGCTCTCGATGTCGCCCGTCTCCAAATCCTGGCGAACGCGCCGCCGCCGCAATAAATCCCAGCAATGGTTCGCCGCCACGCGGTAAAGCCACGCATTGAATGGCCGCGAAGAATCGTATTGTTCCAGCTTGCCGCGCAATTTGGCAAAGACCTCCGACGTGGCGTCCTCGGCGTCCTCTCGGGTAGGCATGGCCCGCCGGCAGAACCGGAAAATCGCGGGCGCGAACTGGCGGTAAAGCTCCGCCCAAGCCTCGGAATCTCCGTCCCGCGCCTGCGCAATCGCCCGCTCCAGCCCTGCGTCTTGTCCTCCGGGTTCCATCTCGGGCTGCATATATGTCTACGC
>DASYYR010000012.1:0-8297 GCA_035933575.1 Candidatus Acidiferrales bacterium
CGCCAGAAAGAGATCGAAGCTCTGCGCCGCGCGCTTGTAAATCGAACTGCTGCTCGTTTGGAATTGCGCGGGATCGCGAAGCGTAAACTGAAGAACAATTTGATTATGATAAACGGCAAAAGACGGCGGGGCATAATCAACGAAATGAAAGTCTGTTCCGTTAGTCTTCACGAGCGCATCGAGTTGCGATTGAAACTGGGACTGCAGTCGTTCGGCGTCGGCTTGCGTAGGGGCCGCCTGGGATGCCGTCACAGAAGGCGGGGCAGCAAGCGGCCGAGCCGCCTCGGGAAAAACTGGGACTGGCGCAGGGGTCGCCCGGTGTATTTTGTCGGCCTCCACGCCGGTCGGAACAGGAGAAGCAGCAGGGGGGATCGTAACGGATGAACTAGTCGCTGCGGCGCCGGAAGAAGCGGGGGTAGCCGTCCGGCCAGGAACCGAGCGGGCAAGTGCTTGGACGTCAAACGGGTCAAGTTGGTCCAGCGCCAAGCCAAAATCCTTGCCATTCACATAAATTCTGGAGCGATTCAGAATATCCTGCTGTTCCCGCTCAGGCGCGCTGACAAGCGCAAATGCATCAGCTCTGTCGAGCACGGCTGCGAGAACTTCCTTTCCCTCGTAATCGTAATTCTTGCTGGATGTGCGCGTGTCATAAACGATTTCGAATCCGATGTCATCACAGTCCACACCGCGCGGAAGTTGCTTAGCAACGAGCCGAAGAATCGGGCTGATCACATCCCGAAAGATCCGCGATGCGCGCTCGTTTTGCGTTAGGTGGTCCGCGTTATATGCCGCGCTATATATTCCCGAGACTTTCAAGACCACGCGATTCTGGAAATAAACAAATTCGATCCCGCGCGAGTCGAAGGAAGTTTGTTTGTTGGGTTCGGATTGAACATAGCGCGCGAGCGCGAACGAAAAGGGGAATTTCGTCCCAGCGATTGACTGATGAAGCGACTCGAGCTGCGGAAGATACCTGGCCTCTGCCGCTTTCAGCCTGGGATTCAAAATTTCTGCCGGGCTCACTTGCGCAAATGTCGAACCGCACGTGAGCAGCAGCGCAGCGACAATGAGAAGCGGTCTCCGGCCGTTGTGAACTCCGCAACGAAGTTTCATGAACCCTCTCACATTCACTTCTGGCCTGGCCGGGACAGCGCCTTAGGCGCGGGCACGGCAATCGCGCGCGCATACGCGACAACCGCACGGATTTCCTCTGGCGTCAAAGTCTGACCATAAGGCGGCATCATTGCCGACTTTCCCATGGCCCTCCCTCCTTGCGCGGTGAATTTCTCGAGGAATGCATCGCTCAGCGAATTCAGAGTCGCGCCGTCGTTCCATAACGGCGGAGCTGGAATCACGTTGGAGCGATTCGAAGGCCCGGCAGGGGTTTGGTCCGCGTGGCACCAAACACATTGCTTGTAGAAAATCTGCTTTCCTTGAGCCTCTTCGTAGTTGAGCGAGATGATCCGCTGTGCGTCGTTCCAGTCCGGTTCGGTGTCATAAGCGTTCTGCAACGGATCGAACTTCGCGGGCGCAGATTTACGGGCGCAGCCGCCGAGTATAACGAATCCTAGGGCCGCCGAAAACAGAAGTGCGCCCGCTCTCATTTCGCCCCCCTGGCGCTCGGCGCAGCATCGCGCGTAGGACCACTTTGCTTCAAAGTCAGCAAATAAGCCGTCAGAGCTTGAATTTCATCCGCAGTGAAAGCCTGCCTCGGTTCAAGCGTTCCGGGTACGAGCGCTTGCGGATTGCGGAGCCATGCCTCAATCCATCCTGGCGTCAGCCAGTTGCCCGCGTTGCCCAAGCTTGGTCCTACGTATCCGCCAGCGGAGCCAATCGTGTGACATGCCTGGCACTGATACTTTTTTTCGTAGAGCTGCTTGCCGGTCGCCGCCATCGCTGGAGTGAATTCCTTGCGATCCAATGTGGCGTCCACGGCCGGACTCTGCATCGCCGTTTCAAAATAGTCTGCAAAGACGGCGGCGTCACGTTCCGGCATATTGAATTGCGGCATGCGGAGCACAAGCGTGGGCCGCAGAGTTTGCGGATTCTCCATAAACTGGAGCAACCACTGCCGCGTTGCGCGGCTCCCTTCATACGAAAGGTCGGGTGCAAGAGTGCCGCCGAAGCCATTGAATTTGTGGCACGCGTAACACTTATATCGCTCGTAGAGCTTCCCGAATTCGCCAGCGGGATGAAATTCCGGCTTCTGGCGCACGACGATTAATTTCTCCATTCCGCGGGTCGCCGGGGGTCCGGTCAGACTCAATAGGGCCGTAGTAACGGCGTCCAGACTTCCTGGGTCCAGATGATATTGCGGCATGCGTCCTGCGGGATTGACGGAGAGCGGATTCGATATCTTCGCCTGTGTATAGGCAATCAATGTGCGCGGAATCTTCGCTGTACCGAAATCGAGTTGGGAAATATTGCGAGCTCCCAATGTGGAAAGGTCGGGGCCGAAATCCTCCTGCGGGCTAAGGCCTTCCGTCACATGGCAGCTCGCACAGCCTTTATCAACGAATAGGCGCCGCCCGGCTTCGATCTCGGTTTTTGTCGGTGAACCAAGCTTCGGCACGTCCGCGAGCAGATCCGGGTCGGTGAGTTCTGTTTCCATGTAACGCGTTACTTCGTAGAGGTCGGCATCCGACCATTCATAGCGAGGCATCTGGCTGTGCGGCAGATACTCTTGCGGATTGCGCAGCCAAGCAGCGAGCCAATTGGGATTGACCTTGCTGCCGATCTTGGTCAATTCCGGCCCGATATCGCCGCCGATAAGCGAAGTTTCCCCGGCCCGAGTGACGGCCAACGAATGGCAAGATGAACAGAACATCTGCCGGAAACGCGCTTCGCCTTGATCGGCGACACCCGGCCGCTTCGACAAACGGGCGACGATTCGAGGGTCGAAGTGGTAACGCTGGATCGGATGCGCATTCCGCGTGCTCAAATATGCAGAGAGTTCTCGGAGTTCCAGATCGCTCAGCCGAAACGTGGGCATCTCCGGTTCACCGAAGTCCACACCGTTAACAGTTACATTGCCGTTCGCATCCGTGATGGTTCGAGGTTCTTTCAGCCATTTGTAAAGCCACTCGCGGCTCACCTTGGTGCCAATATCCGTCAGGTCCGGGCCGAGCATCGCCGGGCGGTCAATGCCAGCGATCTTGTGACATCCTGTACAGTCGAAGCGAGCCAGCAACTGGCGTCCCTGATCGAGTTGTGGAGTTTGGGGAAGATTGTCGCGGTGGCAAGTTCCGCAGGAAGCTTGAATGAAATGGATGGGAAGAATCGGTTGTTCCCATGCGACGGTCGTCTCGTGGGCCTCCGCCACTTCGGTTGCCGGGCCTTGGCCGCGGTGGCAAACGACGCAGCCCCATTTTTCCGCATCGTGCGGAATCGGGGGATGCGCGCGGAATAGTTGGGGCACGGAAGCAGCCGCAAGGGTCGGTTCGGCGATTCCCAAATGGCACGTCGTGCAGCGGTCCAGCACGCTCAGGTCAGGAAGCCAAATCTGATGAATGCCGCTGACCGCGCGGCCACGCAGCGCCCTTGCGTCCGGGCGCCCTTCAATGAACTTGGAATATTGCCGCTGATAATGGCGCCATTGCCTGAAAAAATCCTTTGTCGGCGCCACAGCAAGCGAAAGCGTGAGCAGCAGGCTTACCCAAGCAAAGCGGCGGGCGGGATCGCCAAAAAAAACGCGGCGAACCCAACCAACGAGTCCTTGCACATTCCGCTGATTCACCAAGGCCAGATCCAGGACCAGCCTGGCCCCCGGAAAAATGTGCCGACGGAAGTCAATACGACCGCCTCCATCAGAAACCAAGTCATGATCCAGAAAGAGAGCGGCTTCGAGCTGAGCCAGCGTCGAAATCCCTTATCGCGGCGTCCTTCGCTTGCCGCGGCGATGCCCATGAAAATGGCGATAAGCCAAACAGGAAGCAACGCATCCCACGCATCGAAGCGAATGAGCAGCACGGTAAGCGCCACGAGAAAGATTCCCAGAGTCACCAATCGTTGTGATTTGTGGTGAACCCAAAGGTTCTCGTCCTTGATATTCACGTTAAGAAAAGGAACCACGATCAAAGCAACGACAATCAGCGTAGGAAGAATGATCCCAGCGACAAACGGTGGGAAATAATGCAGCAGCTCCTGCAACCCGGTGAAATACCATGGCGCCTTAGCTAACTTGGGAGTTTGCTGGGGATCGGCGAGCAACTCCAAAGGCGCATTCCACCAGAGCGCGATCCAGACCAAAACGCTCGCTAATAACTCTATGGCGATCGTTTCGCGAAACAACATTTCCCAGTAGGGAATGGATTCTTCTTCCTCGATTCGCTGGGGCAATCCTATTTCGCGGGGCGTGCTGGGATCGCTCGTCATGGTTTCTCTACATTCTTTTCATGCTCGATGTACATTCCACCGTCCTTGTGCAAACGCCACAGATGGATTGCAACAAGAAGAATGACGGCCAGCGGCAGAATGACGACGTGCAATACATAAAAACGCAGCAGCGCGTTCGCATTCACAGTGTGCCCGCCGAGAAGAATGAAACGCAGCTTTTCACCAATAAATGGGGTGGATGACATGATGCTCGATCCCACCGTCGTACCCCAGTACGATAATTGATCCCAGGGCAGTAGGTAGCCTGTGTAGCTGGCCAGCAAGGTGAGCAGCAATAGACACACGCCTACGACCCAGTTCAATTCCCGCGGCGGCCGGTAAGCGCCGCGGTAAAACACCTTGGCCATGTGTGCGAATACAAGAAACACCATCGCGTGCGCCGACCAGCGGTGCAGATTTCGCAAGAAGACTCCGGACGACACGACGAAGTGCAGGTCTTTCATGTCCGCGTAGCCTTGCGGAATCGAAGGATGGTAATACAGCATCAGAAGCAGACCGGTGATGAGTTGGATGGAAAAAGTACCCAGCGTCAGCGCTCCGAGATACCACGTGTAGCGAAAACCGAGCTGACGCTCGCGCACGCGGGCGGAGAAAATCTCCTTGAACTCGTCGCGCCAACGTACAAGCGCATGTATGGGATTTCGGATCGCGGTGCCGGTTGGTGCCGCAAGTGGTTTCTGCATCTTCAAAGTTGGACGTATTCGCTTTCCGAGGCAATGTTTGCGGAGCGATCCACCATGAAGTTGCCATCGTTGCCCATCCACATCTTCAGCCACTGCAGCGGGCGCGGGGCGGGGCCCCCCATTACTTTGCCATCCGGTCGAAATGTACTGCCGTGGCATGGGCACGCGATAATCCCTTCGTCTTGTCTCCACACCGTTAGACACCCTAGATGGGTACAAACCGAACTCATCGCATAGAACCCTTTCTGCGCATGGACGACGAAAATCGCAGTCCGTGGGTCCAACGTTACCGAGTCCATCGGGAAATGTTCCGGCCTGCCAACCACCACGATGGGTGATGGCTCATAGAGGACGTTCGGCGAGAGGTACTGCACCGCAAACACTGTGGCACCGGCACCGGCGATGGCAAGCGAGCCAACCCCCAGCTTGACGAAAAACTGGCGGCGGCTTAGGAAGCTCGCTTCGTCGTTGCTCGCCGCCAGGTTGTTCTTTTCCGGCTCGTTCATGCGCACTCGACCTCAACGTTCCTTACTTTTTCACCGTCAAATCAACATTCAACGTACCACTCCCAACGGTAATCGACTGCGTCGTTGGCTTTCCCTCTTCGCTCCAGGTTCTCAGAGTGTAAGTCCCCGGCGGAACGTTCTTTATTTCAAATGAGCCGTCCTTGTCAGCGACCGCGAAGTAAGGCGTGGCGACAACGACGACGTAGCCAGACATCTCCGGATGAACGTTACACAGCAGAGAGGCGACTCCGAGATCATTGAATTGAAATGATTTTCTCTCACCTTTCGGCCAAGTCCCGAGGTTGTGGGCAAGTTTCTTATTGCCGCTGATCGACGGCCAGTAAACATTGTGGCCAACCGGATCGCTGTTGAGAAAGTCCACGGTGGTTCCCTGTAAAACCACCGCAACGTGGGGAACGAACGTCATTTTGCGCTGGTCGACTACGACATGTTGCGCGGGCGCATCGAAATGCTTGCCCGGTATCGCATCGATGTAGACGGCGATGTCTTGGGCAGAGCGCAAACCTTGCACCGAAACCGTTCCTTTGATGTCCCCGGCTCGAGCAACGCCGTTAAGCAGCAGAGGTACGAAGCAAATTGCCGCAAGTACTGTCGCTCTTATGAAATGCTTCATTCAAGTTTCCCCTTTCCGGTGATCTGGTTTCGTTCCTTATCGGGCAAGTAAATCTTCAAAATACGAAGTCGGTCCCGACAACAAATCCATTGGGACGGAAAAAAGTAATTGTTCCGGGGACTGGCTCCTCAAAGCGCCGTTGATATTCAAACGCCAGCTTAATATTGGCGCGGACAAGCACTTGAACCCCGGGGCTAAACCGGTTCCGCGTAGCCGAGCGCGAAACCCCGTTCAGGAAATCCGTTGGCGAATTCACAACGTCGTAGCGCATCAAACCGATCAGCCACGGATACACCCAGTATTCGACCTCCGCAAAACCGCCGCTAAACGTCACGGGCGTCGCCGATACAAAGCCTGTTCCACCGGAATTGAGGGCCTCGTTCGTATCGTGACCGTACATCCCGAGCCCCCACAACTCAAATTGACGATATTTGAAGCGGAAATCCGCGCCCGCTCGGTAAAACGGCTCACGGATCGTCGACAGACCCGGGAAGAGCGCACCGTCGACATTCAATTCGTTGCGGCCATAATATCCAAAAGCTCCGAGCGTCAAAGATGTGTGGTCCCGCGGGCCAGTTGGGCCTGCAGCCTGCACTTCGTTGCGTACCTTTGAATCGCGCTCCAGATTGAAACGTTGGGCCACACGGGCGTACACGTCTTTGGAATTCCGCATCGCGGGACTGTCGTTGCTCCCATTCACAAACGCTACGGACCAAGAAAAATTTCCGTCATTCGGGTAGCCGCCGAATTCAATGCCCCGCTGAGGAGTTCCAAACATCAGCGGATTGGCGGTTGTGCCAGGAAGCGCTCCCGTGCCGTTCGGATTGACGAAACTGGCCTGATCGTAGATGTCGTAGTCGCTCAGATTGATTGTGCGCGCCTGTGTGAACGGAAGGTCGAGCTCGAATTGTCCGAACCTGACATTCAAAGCATCCTTGGGAAGATGAAGATAGTGGCCTATGTCGTTTGCTCTGAGGTAGCCATCACCCAGACCGCCGTCAGCACCCGAACCGCCCGTGGAAATATCGTCATCGATCCAAAAGGAAAGTGTCGGTCCGAAGCTGCCCGCGCCGATAATCGTAAACGTATTGGGAGCGAACAGGTCCGTTCGCGGAACGAAGCCCAGTGCGAGGGGTTGCTTATTATTGTATTGAGCGAAGCCGGAATAACGGAACGAGATCGGTATGCTCCCTGGAAGTTCACCTGGATAGATGGCCTTAGGGAATGCTTCTTTTTGGGCCTTCGCTCCGAGCAAGACAGGGAGATCTTTCACGAAGAGTTCGTCATCCTTAGGAAACTTGAATCCGTTCTTCTTGAACGCCATTCCGAAATCATTGAGTTCAGGAAAATTGCTATGACATGTGGAACAGGAAGTCTGATATTTCCGTGAAAATGCAGGAATTGCCTGGGCCGTCGGAGCCGACACGAACATCCAGACCATTACAACTGTTACACCGGAGAGCACAAGCGCGGCACCAAAAGCCACGGGAATTCGCTGTTGCCTCATCACCATCCTCCTGTCGGATCGACGTCTCAGAGTAATGTTGGAGAAATCTCCGCTGCTTGTCCTGCGGATGATATTTGGCTCTCGTTTGCGCATCGGGTCTGTGACCCGGGTCACCGACTGCTGTGACGCTCGAACAATCCTTAATGAAGGGGCTTAGTTCAGTACTGTGGAGCTACAGTCGAAGGGTTCTAATGTGTAGTCAATATCCGGGCGGATTTGGTTTGCGTGACTCACGTGCCAACATCCCATCGCGAAACCGTAGTTCTTTCTATGAAGGCTGGATTTGAGTTCTGGGAGGGATTCGTCGGGCGAGATACCCCGATCATCTGGAGCGATTTCCTCCTGAGTCAGTGCAGCCGCAGAAAGTCTGCTAACTCGCGCGGGAGAGGACAATGATGGCGAGTATGAGGACGGCGACTCCACCGTACATAATTTGCAGCGGGCGTTTGCCGGCGCCTTTCCATTCTCCCGTGAGAACACCCCAGATGCTGGCGACGATGACGATGAGAGACATGAAAATGGGCCATGCGACAGCCGTTCCCAGGGGTCTGACGGCGATTCCGTACATCAGC
>DASYYR010000079.1:0-4775 GCA_035933575.1 Candidatus Acidiferrales bacterium
CCGCACCCGTTTGCGCGGGTTGGGGAATGGGGACGAGGGGACGAATTTCGATGCAGCCGTCGCCGCCTCTGCAAGCGGTCGGGATTTTCGCGGCCCAACTGATCGCTTCGTCGAGGTCCTTGCAGTCCAAAATGTAGTAGCCGGCCAATTGCTCCTTGGTTTCGGCGAATGGTCCGTCGGTAATCAATGGTTTGCCGCCTTGGACGCGGACGGTTGTTGCCGTTGCCGTCGGCTTCAGCGGCTCGGCGCCGCGGAAGATTCCGCGCTTTGCTGTTTCTTCCATCACGGCCCAGTGCGCGGACGTGATTTTGTCACTGTCTTCCGGCGACATTTGTTCCATTTGCGTTTCTTTCGAGTAAATCAGTAGCATGTAACGCATCATAGACCTCCCGTAAGAGGATTCGGTTTCTTCGCCGTCTTGTTTGAGGAACTCTTTCATTGCAATCTCCATCCGGCGCCGCGTCGCGCCAATAAAGAGCCAGCCATCGGGGCGACGCGGCGGGGGAGTGCGCTTCGACACGGTGCTTAGTCTACCCGGTGATATGCGAATGGCGCCGTGAATCCGGGCTTGCCTCCTTGATAAAAGGTCCAGTCTTCGTCTACTTCGTTCGGGCCGCGGAATTTGATTACGACGTTGTGCATGTGTCCCGCGCCCGGATTTGGCAAGTTTGTAGCGTCCAGAAAGTGAAAGTCAATCGTGTTGGTCTTGGGATCGAAGGAGCCGGCCTGCATGCGCGGCTGGTTACTGGCTTCGCAATAGTGCGTCAGAAGCAGGCGATTCCCATCGAGATAGTACACGGTAATCATTTCCTGCTCCCCCGCCATCTTCATGCGTTCCAGCACGGCCGTGCCTCCGGAAACCAACTGATACGTGGCGGAGGCCTTTCCTTTGGCGGTCGTTGCCTCCCAGCGTCCCGCTAGCGTTTTTAGCGTTGCAAATGCCTGAGCTGCGTTGGCGGGAGCCTGCGGCGTCCGCGCCAAGGCTGCGCCCGCACACCCAAAGCACACTGCGATTGCTAACGTCAATGCTATCAAGCTGACCCTGTGAACCTTGTTCATGCTTCCCTCCGATGAGCCTCGATTTGCCCAAGTTGCCGGGCACCAGTACGACGTTCGAATCGCAAGAAATCGACAGCCTCTCGAAGGAAAATTTCGGTTGTTTTTGGCAACTCACGATTCACATTCCGGCGCAACGGGCCGCGACGATGGTGACGTCATCGTGAAATTCGTCGCCGGCGAACTGTTGCAGTCCGCCGACCATTGATCGAAGCAAAGCAGAGGGCGGAAGTTGGTCATGACCACGCAGAAGTTCAATGAGGCCGCGTTCGCCAAATTCCTGGCCATTTTCGCTTGCCGCTTCGGTGACGCCGTCCGTGTAAAGCACCAATGTGTCACCGGGGACAAGCTGCGTTTCGGCGATTTCGCAGTCCCAATCTTCCTGGAATCCCGGCACCGTAGCGGTAGATTCAAGACGGTCAGTCGTGCCGTCGGAATGCAGGAGAAGGGCTGGGGGATGGCCGCAATTCGCGTAGCGCAAGCGGCGACCTTGGTCCGAGTACTCCGCGAAGAAAAGCGTGGCATAGCTTCCCACGGGCATGTTGTCGCACATGAGGCGGTTTACCGGGCGGAGCAGACTCCCAATATCGTCGAGCGCCAGCGCGCATTGGCTGCGCAGAGCGCCCTGCAGACTTGCCATCAATAAGGCGGCGGCGACGCCTTTCCCGGCTGCGTCGGCAACCGCCAGACCCAGATACCCGCGGCCCAGATCGAGAAAATCATAATAATCGCCGCCGACATGGCGGGCCTGGATGCAAACGCCCGCGTAAGTCAGAGTTTCCATAGCGGGAAGCTGACGGGGGAAAAGCCTGGCCTGCGCTTCTTTGGCGCGCTGCATGTCATAATCAGCTCGGTTCGCGGTCTCTAAGGCTCTGGCAATCCATTCCTGCCCCTGAGTATCGAATAGATTGCCATTTAGTGTGTTGGCGCGCGTTGGACGGGGAGGCACCACAAGCGTGTCTGCCGGTATGAACGGGGTTTGCTTTCCGATCTCCGTCACGACGCTCCCATCGACAGTCGCCAGTTGGTTCGGCACCCGAAGAAACGCCGCGCTCGGTGGAATATTGCACTTGTCCATTGAATTCATGTCGTTCATCGCCGATCCCCCCTCGGGCACCTAACCTAATTGATGGCCGTCAAAACTACGACGGTTGATGCGGAGGAAATCGACAGCACAGCATTAAGGTAATCGGGGCAGGTACCCGCTATCTTTTACTTCTAGTTCGCACTTGAGAGGAGGAACGCAATGTTTGGAAAGATGAACGTGATCCCAGTGGTCGATCTTCGGAACGCGCCAGACGAGGCTGGCAGATTCTCCGATGGAGCTGTGGCCAGGCTGCTCGATTTGACCGAACACCCCACGATCGCAAAATGGATCCAGTTCCCGAAGGCGCTGTTCGTGTTCCTCGTCATTCCCGGGGACGCCGAATCCGGAGCCTTCTACATCTATGACCGCCGTGCGAGACTTTGGTTCTGGGTGGATTTTGACGACGAGAAATTCGGCGGCTATACGGTCAGCGATTTCGACCGCTTGGTACGTGAGTGCCGATTCCTGGACCTCGTTGAGCGTCCGCATCTGCTTGCGGCGACGGATCAATGGATCGTGGAGCCTGGTTCGCGGCCACAGCGAAGTAGTGAGGCAGGGCCCGCGACGATGGCCAAGCCCGCTGCGTAAGCAGGAATTCTTCCATTTGCCCCACCTTGAGCCGCACAACACCCTTCAATGCAAAGACTTAACGGCCAGCCTCACTAATTTGACAGATACGAGCTGCGGGTTTATGTAGAGCGCGAGCCTATTGCCACGGAACGGCCCGGAAAGGAGGAGCGGTGGAGAATGCGATTAAGGCTAGCCCGGAAATCATTCGGGACTACACCAGCTTGTTTGTAAATCGTGGGGCCTACACCCTGCAATCTTCACGGCCTCATCCTGAGAGCGGACGCCATTACTACTTTCGCCCGAAGGCAGATGGAACCGGCGGAGAGTTGGCGCTGACCGCGGTCACAATCCGCCGCCACCTCGAAGGTGAAATCACAATCGGGCTGTACGCGATCAACCCTACCACGCAGCGCTCCAAATGGGTTGCTATCGACGCCGACTATCCGGGCGCGATGGAAGACCTGCTCAAGCTGCAGTACTCCCTCCAGCGGGACAAAGTGGAAGCCGCTCTCGAAATGAGCAAGCGGGGCGGTCACCTTTGGATTTTCATGGAGCGGCCCGCTTTAGCACGTGAGTGCCGAATCTACATCTACAACTTGGCGTTGAAACTTGGAATGCGAATCAAGGGTGTTGGCTTAGCCGAAGGCATCGAGGTTTTTCCGAAACATGACGAGCTGCGCACAGGCGAGTTCGGGAATGCCATTCGCGGCCCGCTTGGGATTCACCGCGGCGCCAACCGGCGCTACTGGTTTTACGCGGCGGACTACGACCTGGAAAAACAGATTACATACCTGAACCGGCTTGGCAAAGTGAGTGTAAGGCAGCTGCAGAGCTTCATAGCGGGCAAGACCGTGCCACCGGAGTTTGAAAGAAAGCCGCACGCGGACTCTCAACCATTCGTTCGCAGTTCGAGCCGCGACTTCCGGATTCTCGATCACGTCGGCAAGGTTCGGAAGGTCGGCCGGAATTATGTGACGCAATGCCCGTCCTGTGCAGAGGCGGGGCAAGACAGAAGCGGCGACAACTTGGCCATCTCCATTGAAGATCCGCGCAAGTACCTGTGCTGGGCAGGTTGCGCAAAGGAAATGATTCGTAAAGCTCTAGGCTGTCCCATACCTGTTCGACGGTCAGCGTGAGGATGCCCTATGGTGGAAAAACACGACGTGCTCGCACGTCGCGGTCTTACCCTGTCAACGAATGTGCTCCGTCGCTTAGACAAAGTGGGGATTTTCGCACAGTCCCACGTAAGTCTAGAGCACCAGCACTTGGCGCGACGATATGTAGTGCGAGGCATTGAATCAGGCGGCGCGGTAAAGGAGATCGGCCGCTACGTTACCTTCTGCGGCCCGGATGGCGAGCCCTCGCCGTATCTCCATCCGATCGACGCCGTGGGAGTCAACGGCGTTCATGCTGTGGTGATTGCTCCGATCCTTGTGCGAGTTGAGTTGTTCCGAAGCGGCCGAACCTGTCAACTGCTAATCACGAAGCACCAACCAGGAAGGGCGGAAAACGGCAGGCGCCCTCCGTTGGACAGCAGTGTGCTATTTCGCGGCGTGAATGGATTCCTCGAGGCCGAGCAGCCTAGCGGAGGCAGTGACCCGACCACTTCGGCTATGCCCCGGTTCTGGTCACGCGCCGGAGAGGAGTATGAGATTCCTCCGGTTTTTGCGGCAGCAATTCAGGCAGCAACGAAAGGAGCGAGGTGCATCGGATGCTTACACGCGCATTACCTGGTACAGCCGATCGGAATTGTCGGCTAACGCCCAGCTCGCCCGGTGAAGCGACGAGATCGCATGCCCGCGCAGATAACCATAAACACACCGGTCCACTCGCACGTTCGCGCATCGAAGACGTTGCAAGTTCGCTGCTAGGTCTTGGCGGACGGCTTGCAATGTATATACGTAGCGTATATACTTAACCTCGGAGGATGTCGATGAGCAAAGCCCGAATCTTTAAGTCCGGCAACAGTCAGGCGCTACGTCTACCGAAAGAATTTCGGTTCCGCGTCGACGAGGTTGAAATCTTGCGCCGCGGAGGTGAAATTGTCCTGAGGGAACCAAAG
>DASYYR010000084.1:0-33041 GCA_035933575.1 Candidatus Acidiferrales bacterium
CAGCGGACACCCCTCATTTCATTGAAACGATCCCTCGCCGGGGTTACCGCTTCATCGCCGAAGTAGCTCCCAAGTCGTCAACGCAGAAGAGGGTGTCTTCACAGCAATGGATCATTGGGGCTGGTATCGCAATTGTTATCACCGTGGCAGTAGGCCTTGCCATTCGACTGAACCGTGCCAATGCGGCACCGATTAGGTCTCTCGCAGTCTTACCTTTCCGCGACTTGCGAACCGGAACACAGGGCAACTACTTCGCTGCAGGAATGACGGATGCCGTCACCACAGAGCTCGCGAGGCTTGGCGTGTCCAAGGTGACTTCTGAAACTTCCGCCGAGAAATTTCAGAACACGAAAGAGTCTGTGCCCCAGATAGCTCGAACGCTGGGAGTCGACGCTATTGTGGAGGGGGCAGTTCTGCAGGAGGGAGATCGGGTTCGAATCACAGTGCAACTTATCCGCGGAAGCACCGATCAGCACTTGTGGGCGCAGAGTTACGAACGCCAGATGTCGGATATTCTCGCCCTACAAGATGGTGTAGCGCTGGGGGTTGCCCGCGCAATCGATCTCAAACTTTCGCCGGGCCGACCAGAGACGTCCGATTCGCGCAAACGGGTGAATTCAGCGGCATATGAGGATTATCTTGAAGGCCGCTATTACATGCAAAAACGCGACGATGAGTATGACCGTGGGAAAGACTACTTTGAACGGGCTATTCAATTGGATCCGAATTTTGCGGCTGCTTATGCCAGCCTATCCCAATATTACCTACAGACGGAGAGGCTTTCGCCGACTGAGGCGCTAACGAAGGGCAGAGAGTACGCAGAGGATGCGCTGCGATTGGATCCTGATTCAACCGAAAGCCATCTTTCTCTTGCATACATATACTTTTACTTTGACTGGAACTGGCCATCTGCCGATCAGGAATTCAAGCGTGCCATTACTCTCGCGCCAGGAATTGCCCGCTCACATCGCTGGTACGCAGCGTATCTAGCGGCAATAGGTCGTAATGCTCAGGCTATGGAGGAAGCCGAACGGGCGGTTGAGCTCGATCCTCTTTCCGTAGATGCGCATGATGGTCTGGCCAAGACGGCAGATGCTGCAGGGCAGTATAGCGTGGCGCTTACGGAGAGCCAGAAAGTCCTTCAGCTAGATCCTGGCAATCCCATAGGTTATGCGGACTTGTCGCTGATTCACTGTAACAAAGCGGAATTTGAAGCAGCTATTGATGACGCGGAGAAGGGCCTTGCCATAACTCACCGTGACCCCGCCTTTCTGAGTATGGCTGCCATGGCCCAGGGTCACTTGGGCCATATAACAGAGGCTAAGAATCTGGTTACAGAAATGAAGTCGGACGCTACCCGACGCTATGTCTCACCCTTATTCTTTGCTGCGGCTTTCGCCAGTATGGGCGAGGAAAAAGAGGCCATGGACGCCTTAGAAGGGGGCTACAAAACTCACGATGGAGACATGGTGAATATTAGGGGACATGAGTTTGATCGCCTTCATTCCGACCTGCGCTTCCAAGCCTTGCTCCGCAAGATGAATTTTCCGCAATAAGCCTACCAGAATGGCAGTGATAGGCGCGAACAACGATCTCGTTGTTGTTAGCCCCGCTGTCCGAGCGCGCAATGGCGAGTCTGGCGCGAACATCCGGGTCAAACTTCACGAAAGGCCGTTCCAGCTATTGCTAGCCCTCCTTGAGCATCCTGGCGAAGTGGTTGACCGAAGGAAGCTCCAGGAACGACTCTGGCCGGACCACACTTTTGTAGACTTTGAGAATGGCCTGAACAACGCCGTCGGCCGCCTCCGCAAAACGCTCGGCGACACGGCGGAAGATCCGCAGTTCATCGAAACGATGCCGCGCCATGGTTATCGTTTCCTTCCAGAAGTTACTACTTCATCGCCCAAGCCCGGGACATGGAGGCATCGTAGCTGGCTGATCGCCGCCGTGCGCTCCTTGTGGCCTTAGCCGTAGGGATGCTCCTGTTGCTCCTCTCCGGGCGCGCCAAGCCTCATTTTTCACCGCGTGAAGCTCATAAGCCCTTGCACAAGGTTTCGAGTCAGTGCGGGGCGGGGAATTGGGTGGTGTGGTCGTTGATGATTTTCCAGCCTGATGGAAATTTACGAAAAATCAAAGTGAACACGCCTTCGGGATGGTCTTTTTGGCCGTCCTTTTCCCTGTCGAGCCGGAAGTGGCCGACAACGAAACCGGCGTCAGGGCAAAGCAAACGAATCTCGACTCCGGAAAAAGTCAAATGGCCCATGGCGGCGCGATCCGGATAGGAGTGCTGATAGCGTTTGAGCACGTCCTGCCAGCCCTGGAAAATGCCAGCGGCATTCACGAATTCAAGGTCGTCTGATTTCCAATAACCGTCCATGAAGGCGGGAATATCGCCGCGATTCCAGGCCGCCACTTGCTGTTCGAGGACGTTTTTGATCGCCTGGACATTTTCCTGCGCTTGGGGCGATGGAATGATTTTCGGGGAAGACTGCGCCGAAGCGAAGGTTCCGACGAACATAAAAAAGATCACAAAAATGAATAGGCCGAAAAGGCCTTTCAGGCGGGGCGTTCTCATGCTTAAGGTGCGCAAGACCATGGTGTACTCCTTATGGAATCAGAAAGTCAAAATCAAAAAACGAAAGTCAAAAGCCCCACCCTTCGCGCCCAAAGTCCACGGGCGCTCAGGATGGGGCACCCGCAACGGACAAAAGACGAAAGTCAAAAGACGAAGGTCAAAAGCCCCACCCTTCGCGCCCAAGGTTCACGGGCGCTCAGGATGGGGCACCCGGAACGGACAAAAGACGAAAATCAAAAGACGAAGGTCAAAAACCCCACCCTTCGCGCCCAAGGTTCACGGGCGCTCAGGATGGGGCACCCGCAACGACCCCAAAACCGATCGCAATCGCAGGGCCTCAAGAAGCTGAGATTCGGCACTGCGGCCGCGTGTTACAAGATCAGCCGTCTGCCAGCGGGCGGGGGCCTATATGGCTGCCAACCCTGGTTCTACCAAACTGGTACTTCTGTTCCATTGGCGGGGACCGTCGCAGACGGCAGAATAGCCGTGGAAGAAAACGCCAATGTTCGCAGCCCTCATTTTCGTGCTTTCCGGCGCCATGCTGGCGCAGTTCGTGGTGTTTTTCTGGCGCGCGAACATGCTGGCAGTCGGCGCGCAGCCGGTTTCTGACCTGTTGCGCTCGGCCGAATTGAGCTTTGCTAACGCGTTGAATCAAAACGGGTTCTCGACCATGACCGCCATGAGCCGAATCTGTCCGAACCTGGGCTCGCCGTCCAGCCTCCAGCTCGGGCGTGTACGCTCTTATTACCGCGCTATGCGCTCGGTGGCCTATCTGTGCAAGGCCGTCCTGCCGCAAGCCAGCGCGTGGGCGCGCCGGGAAATGGCGTCCTGCACGAAATATGTCGCCGTTTCGATGGACCTGCGCCTTCAGTCGAATCAGGAATTTGTCGCTGAACTCCGCTCGTACTAATGCATATCCCCGGTGATGCTGAGTTTCCAAAATACCGGATGCACGAGGTAAGTGCAAAGCAGATTCCCTGCCTGCGGCAGGCAGGCTCGTCGCGTGGCTCCTCGGAATGACAACCGTGAGGGTCAAAGCTAGACATGCCTCATGTCAGGCAGCGAAAGGCGCTGCCGGGATCCTTCGTTTCTCAGGACGAGCATGAGCTACAAAAGCAACGCGCACCCCCGTACAATCGCGACGATCAATAGGCCCAGCGCAGGAGCATGCCGCCTGTCGTAAATCCCGCGCCCACGGAAACGATCATGACCAGGTCGCCCTTTTTCAGGCGCTTCTCGTTAACCGCATCGCGCAGCCCCAGCGGTATCGTCGCGGCGGTCGTGTTGCCATAGCGATCGATATTCATCATTACCTTGGAATCTTCGATTCCGAGCCGCTCCTGTGTCGCGCGAATGATGCGCAGATTCGCCTGGTGCGGCACGAGCAGAGCCAAGTCGCGATTGGTGAATCCGTTGCGTTCCAGCAGCGTTGAGGAAACTTCGCACATGCGGCGCACCGCGTATTTGAATACCTGCTGCCCTTCCTGATGGACGTAGTGCATGCGTTTATCGATTGTTTCGTGAGAAGACGGATGCAGCGACCCGCCGGCAGGCATGTAGAGGCTGCATCCGCCGGAGCCATCCACATCGTTCATAAAGTCGATGATGCCTTCCGCTTCAGATTGCGCTGGCTCGAGCAGCACTGCGCCAGCGCCGTCGCCGAAAAGCACGCATGTGGCGCGATCCCTGAAATCGAGGATGGAAGTCATGACGTCAGAGCCGATCACCAGCACTTTCCGGTGCGTTCCGGCGCCAACGAACTGCGCGCCCACCGTGAGCGCGTAAACAAATCCGGAGCACGCCGCGGACAAATCAAATCCCCAGGCATTCTTGGCGCCGAGCCGATCCTGAACCAGGCACGCCGTCGCCGGAAACAGCATGTCCGGCGTTACCGTCGCCACAATAATCATCTCGATTTCTTCGGGATTGACGTTCTTGTTTTTCAGCAGCTCTGCGGCGGCTGCGGTCGCCATGTGCGATGCGGCCATGCCCGGGTCGACATAATGACGCTCGCGAATTCCGGTGCGTGTTCGGATCCACTCATCCGACGTTTCCACGATCCTTTCCAGGTCCGCATTCGTCGCCACGCGCGGCGGCAAGAATCCCGTCACACCCGTAATCTTCGCCGCTATTCGCTTGGCCACGTTTATCTCCTCGTGTGGAACAGTCCGCGATTGTACGCAATCGGTGCAATCCATGACAAGGAAAACAGGCAACTCGTATTGGGTCAGCTTGAATTTCGACTCTTTGTGTCACGATCAAGAAAATTCAAACTGACCCAGCACCAGGTGGCTGAGACAAGACCGAAAAATAACGAATCGGACCTTCCGCGTCGTGAATACGAACTGGGAACGATTGACGATAAAACAGCGCGAGACATGCGGCTTCACGTCAACTGCGGTGGAGGAAGGGGGGTGTTAGTTGGAGAAGTGACGAGCGCCTTCGGAACCGTCCGCCAAAAGATCCCGCACAGCTTGGATTAACGGCAGCCCGCTCGCTGTTTTTGGCAACACGCGCGAAACCCCTGCTTCTTTTGCCGCGAGGGTCATTTCCGGTGAATCGTAAAGTGTGAAGAGGAGAATCGGCACGGAAGGCAAAGTGCGCGTGATTTCTCGCGCCGCATCCAACCCATCCATGAGAGGCATGGCGAAATCGAGGATCACGGCGTCGGGCTGCGATTCATGCGCTTTCAGTATCGCTTCCGGGCCGTTGATTGCCTCAGCACAAACCTGCCAGCCTTTTTGGCCTTCGAGCATGATTCGCAATAGCTTTCGCACCAAAGCGTTGTCATCGGCGATTAGAATCTTTTTCGACACGTCACTCCCGACTTAGAATTATTCCCCCGTGTTAGCGTGTGTTGGATAGGCTACCCAACGGATCAGAAGTTGTAAATACAGTGTATCCCGTAGTGCCTTACTGCAATATCTCGTTCAGCGTCAGCGTTTTGCCTGCTGCCAGTGAATGTAATAACCCACTCAAATAGGGTTTCTGCCCGACTGCATGCGTGTTCTCGGTCGCGTAGCATGTGAGCGTATGAAGGCCACGTACAGCGCACGTCAACAAACCGTACCCGGGTTCGAGCTCATAGAGAATAGCGGAGGTTCCCGTGGCAACCAGAGAACTGCAGGTCGTTCAATCAGGCGAACGGACAAATCCTGCGGGTAAGGCCGTAAGCAATAAGATTCTCCTTTCTATTCCAGACGAAGAATACGGTTCCCTTCGTCCATACCTTGAATTTATAGACTTGCCCAATCATCACAACCTCTACGAGCCGGGGCAAACACTGAAGTATGTGTATTTTCCCAACAAGGGGATGATCTCGCTGGTTGTTCCCACCGAGGACGGCAAGACCGTCGAAGCGGGCGTTGTGGGCAACGAGGGAATGAGTGGAATGGCGGCGACCGTCGGGCTCAGGCGCAGTCCCTTGCGCGAAGTTGTTCAGATATCAGGCGACGGCTTTCGGGTGACGACCACGGCGTTTCAAAGCACGCTGCGATCCGCTCCGGAACTTTCGTCCGCGCTCAACCGCTATGCTGTGCTGCAAGGATTGCAAGTCGCGCAAACAGCGGCCTGCAATCGACTGCACGAAGTCGAGCAACGCCTGGCGCGCTGGTTATTGATGGTGCAAGACAGAATCGACGAAGGCATGCTCATGATCACGCACGATTTTCTGGCGACGATGCTCGGCACCGATCGCCCGAGCGTCACGGTCGCTGCAGGCACGTTGCAGAAGCGAAGTCTGATTGAGTACACGCGCGGCGCCGTGAAGATTGTCAACCGCAAGAAACTCGAAGGCTTCGTCTGCGAGTGTTATGGAATCATCCAGCAATTTAACGGCGAACTTGGCCTAAGATAGCTACCCACCAGCGTTCGACAGCCTACAGACATTCGTGTTCTGCCCGGCTACAGTCCCCGCTTTCCGCGAAGTGATAATGCGACGACTCGTGGACGTTAATGCTCGCGCTCAGGTTCTGCGGCCCGGTGAACGGACGAACTCTTCCGGCAAACCGGTTGGCAGCCGCATCCTTTTGTCAATTCCTGATGCGGAATTTCACGCCATTCGGCCGCATCTTGAATTCTACATATTGGTGCACCATCGCATCCTTCACGAGCCCAGTCAGAAATTGGAGTTTGCTTACTTTCCGAACAGCGGACTGGTTTCTCTGGTGGTTGCCACGGAAGACGGAAAGACCGTTGAAGCAGGGGTGGTCGGCAACGAAGGGATGACAGGAGTTCCGTCCGCGGTCGGCCTGCGGCGAAACCCGTTGCGCGAGGTAGTACAAGTGAGCGGGGACAGCTTCCGCATCAAAGTCAGGAACTTGCAGGCAGTGCTGCAGAACGCCCCGGAGTTGCGCATGATCTTGAGCCGCTACGCCGTTCTCCAATGGATGCAAATCGCGCAGACAGCGGCATGCAACCGCCTCCACGAAGTGCAGCAGCGTCTGGCGCGCTGGCTGCTGATGGCGCAGGATAGAGTGGATTCAGCGTCGCTGCCCATCACGCATGATTTTCTGGCTACGATGCTCGGAACCGACCGTCCCAGCGTGAGTTTGGCGGCCGCGATGCTGCAGCGGAAAAATATCATCGCGTACACGCGCGGCGCAGTCAAAATTCTCAACCGGAAAAAGCTCGAAAACTTCGCTTGCGAATGTTACGGCATCATTCAGCAGTTGAACGGTGAACTAGGCCTTAGATAGGTTTCGGCCAATCCGTCTCCAACGCGGCAGACTCGGCACGCGCTTTCAGTTTTCGGTGGGGAGTATTTCGTACCGGAAACTGATCTCCGCCGTTTTTCTGAGAGTTGCCGCCGCGCCGCAATACTTGGTCTGGCTCAGCTCAATCGCGCGCTTTACGGCAGCTTCGTCGAGATTTCCGCGCAATCGATAAACCAGTTCCAGCTTCACCCACACCGACGGCGGCTCGATTGAGCGCTCTCCTTCGATCACAATTTCAAGGGACTCCAGTTTCTGCCGCTTCTTCGCCAGTATCAGCACAATGTCAGTGGCTGTGCACGAACCCAGCGCCGCCAGCATTAATTCCATCGGCCCCGGAGCGGAATTGTGCTCGCGGTTCGAATCGATTGGCACTGCATGACCGGAAGGCAGTGTCGCTAGAAACTGTTCCTTTTCCACCCACTTCACCGTAGCCTTTTGCATGGAAACGAAGTCCTCCGAAAGCAAAGATGCTAGAGAAGCGCTAGAAAAGCAATTAGCAAGAAAATGGCGAGCAAAACCATTTGGCCTTTAGCAGTTTGTCGAAAAGTGCTCCCGGTCGTCATTTCCGCTGCCGCGAGGGATCCGCACTTCAAAAGAACCCAAAGAAAATGCAGATTCCTCGTCGCGTGGCTCCTCGGAATGACAATGAACGGAGTTTTTCAACAAACTGTTAGAGCGAAGCATTATCGGAGGATGCGGATTGATCGTCGGCCGGGATATGTTCGAGGATGGGATGCGGTTGCTGCCGAATCACCTCAACGAATAAACGCACCAGCTCCGGATCGAACTGCGCCCCGGCGCACCGTTCGATTTCTGTCAGAGCGGCGTCCGCTGCGCGCGCTTTCTTGTAGACGCGCGGCGACGTAATCGTGTCATAGGCGTCGGCGACGGCGATGATCCGCGCGCCCAGGGGAATATGTTCCCGCTCGATCTGGTCCGGATAGCCCGAGCCGTCGAAGAATTCGTGGTGGTGCTTCACCATCTCGCGGACATTTCGCAGCGCCAGGAGCGGGTCTAAGATACGCCACCCGAGCACGGCGTGCGATTTCATCGTTTCCCATTCGTCCGCATCGAGAGGTCCCGCTTTATTCAAAATTTCTTCCGGGATTCCAACTTTGCCGACGTCATGCAGCAGGCCGCCGAGGCGCACTTCCTCCACCTCGATCGGCTTTAGTCCCGCCGCTTGCGCAATGAGTGCCGCATACGTGGACACTTTCCGTGAATGCCCGTGCGTGTACTGATCCTTGGCATCCACCGCATAAGCCAGCGAAGTCATGGTTTCCACCACTGGCGTCGGCAACTGCTCGAGAGACAACGACGGGCTTCTCTCGTTGAGCGACTGCGAAAACTGCTCTATCCTCTGGTAAATTTCGTTGAACGCTTCCGGCCCAGTGGAAAATTGGCGATGCAACATGACTCCGAGATAGGCCTCGAGCACATCGCGTTTCCACGTTTTCGAGTCGCCGGGCTCGCGGGGCTCCGCTGTAAATACTGCGTTGCCGCCTTGATGTTTCGACAGGTACATCGAAGCATCAGCGACTTGGATCAATTCCTGCGGCGTTGAGCCGTGTATCGGGTACGTCGCGATTCCGAAGCTCGCCGTGATGTTCTTATCGCGCAGCAGCGGGTCTGAGGCCACCCAGCTTCGGAGCTTTCCTGCAATCTGCCGCGCTTGCTCCACGCTCGTTTCCGGCATCAAAATCACAAATTCGTCGCCGCCGTAACGCGCCACCACGTCCGAACGGCGGCAATTCTGTTCCAGAATCAAACCGACGCGTTGCAACACGACGTCGCCTTCCAAATGGCCGTAGAAATCGTTGACGAATTTAAACCGATCCAGGTCCATCAGAACCAGAGAGAAGGGCCGGCTCGCGCGTGTGGAGCGTTTCCATTCCGCCGAAAGCGCCTCCATCAGGAAGCGGTGTGTTTTTACTCCGGTCAATCCATCCGTGATGGCTTGCTCCTGCGCTTTCTGGTACGTCATCGCGTTGTGCAGCGCGCCGGCGAAAAGGTCGGCCAAGGTGCCCAGCAACTGGATCTCTTCGTCGTCAAATTCGGACGGCTCTGACGATTCCACGTAAAGCACGCCCAGCAAATTTTCCGCGCAGTTGATTGGCAATGCGACCGCGGAGACCGATCCCGGCAGCACTGGCCGCGGACCCGTGGGGTCCACTTCTCGCAAGATGGCGATTTTCCCGGTACGCGCCACTTGTCCCACCAATCCCTCGTCCAGCGAAATGCGGCGGCCAATGGCATCGCGCCGTTTGCCTGCTTCCGCTTGCACCACCAGTTCCTTCGCGGAATAGTCCAGAATTGCGATGCCGATATGGTCGTAGATCAATCCTTGCTCGAGTTCCTCCGCCACCTTGGCCAGCATTTCTTCGGGATTCAGCGTCGTGATTGCGTGGTTGGAAATCTTGTTGAGCAGCGTTAGATGCCGCGACTTCTTTTGCTCTTGCGCAAATAGCCGTGCGTTTTCCATGGCGATGCCTGCCTGGCTGGCCAGCACGCGCATCAACTCCAGATGACTTTCGTCAAACGCGCGCTCCTGCTGGCTATGAATGGCCATTACGCCGACGGCGCGGTCGTAGAGAATTAGCGGCACGCCGCAAAAACATCCGGCGGGCCGCGTCGTCTTGACTCCCAGCCTGTCCAATTCGGCGGAGAAGTTCTCGCGGATCAGCAGTGGCTGCCGCTCGCGAATCATGTACTCGGTCAGCCGGTTTCCGGCGGGCCGCGCGCGCTTTGGCTGCCTCACGTTGTCCACCACTTCGAGCTCGTAGCGAATCTGCTCGTGCGCGCTGTCATATGTGGCGATGTAGAAACTCGCCAAGTCGAACAGACGCCGCATCTCGATGTAGATCGTTTCGAATAATGTGTCGGTATCGAGCGTCGAGTTCATCGCCCGGCCAATCTCGTTCAGGATGTGCAATTCCTCGCTGCGCCGCGAGGTCTGTTGAATCAGGTAACTGTTCTCCACCGCCATTCCGATTTGGTATCCGAGCGCCAGCAAAAGGCGGAGTTCCGCCGGAGTGAACTGGCGGCTATCCGGTGTCCCGAGCAATAACACACCCAGCACTCGCTCTTTTGCCTGCAGACTGATTCCCACTACGGTTCGCAGATTCTGCGCAAGCAAAAGCTCGCGAATGCGTTTGAACGAAGGCTCGGCATCCAGCGTCCGCCACGTTCCGTCCTTGGCAAGATCGCGCAGCACAACCAACCCGCCCAGCCGGGCAACCAGCTTCACAATCGAATCTTCCAGATTCTCTTCCAGCACTGCCGAGCTGAACTCGTCCGTTAGTCCTGTCGTCACCACGGAGATCGGTCCATGCGTATCTCCATAGTGCAGGCACAGCGCGCCGCTCGGAATCCGCGCGACGTTCAGCACACGATCCAGCGCCTGCGCCAGCATTTTCTGGATTTCGCCGCCGACGAAGCTCGAAGTGGCCAGATTCAAATTCGAGAGCGCAAGCATGTTGCGTTCGACGCGATGGCGTTCCTCCTCGTACACCGCCATCACCATCAGCACGCCGCAGAAAAGCTGCGGCACGACCAACGGCAAATGAAGATCGACGCTGTTCAGCCAAGCGCTTCGAGTTTGCAGCAGAATTCCCAAATCCAGCAGGCCCCACGCGACAAACGACGCAGCGAGCAGAAAATCCGATGGGGATTCCCGTTTCCTGCCTTCCTGCCAGAAAACCCGCGCCACAACGAATAGCAGGAGGGCTGCCCCTAAATACAAAGAAACCGACACCCACCCCTTTGTGTAGGCTACAGCCCACAAGGCCGCCAGAACAGCCAAGCCCACAACGCTGCGGATTCGAACCGTCGCCCTTCCGTAAAGGCGCGCCGCAGTGAGAAAGAGCAACGCCGCCATCGCAAGCAACCACTCCTCGAGCGCCGCAACCCACTGTCCCTGGCCAAACCACGACTCCAGCACGCCGCTCAGCGACGTCAGCCCAACTGCCAGCCATCCGCCCGCCCACACCAGCAGGTAACTCTGTCTTTTCAGCGCGTAGACGTAGGTGAAGAACGCGGCCAGAAGCATGGCTCCGGCCAGCAGGACGACTCCGACGATTCCCGCCTGAGTCAACAATTCGTAGCTCCAATGAAGAATCGGTAGGGTGCTCTGGGAGAATAGCAGAAATTGCCGCGGACAAACTGCCGCGTGCTAGTGCGGTTGACGTTCCACGCAATGCTCTCCCAAGCGAGCTTTTCCCCTCGATTTCGCATCAAATCGCGCGCAGCCTGCGACCTTGATTCAGCTCCAAAAGTATAAGAACCGGAGCTTGCCGGCGGCAACGGTACGACCGTACTTTCTGGCGTAATTCCTGGCGTACTTCCTGCCCTTTGTCCCGTGTATCGGGCTGCAAAAATCTTCTATTGCTTTCCCATAGAGAGTTTGGCATTCTACCGCTTGGCATCCCATAGGGGCGAGGGCTATGACGGACAAAGCGAGCGAGAAATCGAATTACAAATCCAGCAGTAAGACTGGGGATAAGACTGACGTGCAGCAGGGAACTCTTGCGCTGATGATCTTGAGGACGCTCGATTCGATGGGCGCTCTTCACGGCTACGGAATCGCCCGGCGTATCGAGCAGACCAGCGGCAATCTGCTGTCGTTGAACTATGGCACGCTCTACCCTGCGCTTCTCAAACTCGAACAAGAGGGCTATATCGCTTCCGAATGGGGACTTTCGACCAACAATCGCAAGGCAAAATATTACAAGCTGACGCGCGCCGGCCGGAAACAACTGGAACGCGAGGCGCAAGAGTGGGAGCAAACGGCGGCAATCGTCGCGCGATTTTTATCGCCGGCAGGAGAGCGCACATGAGAGCGCTGCGCGCTTGGTTTTCACGTTTCGCTGGGCTGTTCGCTAGGCAGCGCCGCGATCGCGAACTCGCCGACGAGATGGAAAGCCATGTGCAGATGCACATCGAAGACAATCTGGCGCGCGGCATGACGCCTGCGGAGGCGCGTCGCCAGGCGTTGATTAAACTGGGCGGCGTCGAACAAACCAAGGAGACTTACCGCGAACGCCGCGGCATTCCATTCCTTGAAACGCTGCTCCAGGACATTCGCTTCGCCTTCCGCATGCTGCGCAAGTCCCCCGGCTTCACCGCCGTCGCGGTCCTCACTCTAGCCCTCGGCATCGGCGCCAACACCACCGTCCTCAGCGTGGTCAGCAGCATCATCCTTCGCAAACCGCCCGTTCGTGATCCCGACGGCCTTCTCACCATCACCAGCAAAAATCCTGCGAATGTTTTCGCCGCAGACCGTTCGCACGTCTCAGCGGCGGACTATCTCGATTGGCAAGAACAAGCCACCGATTTCAGCGGGATCGCCGCCGCGGATTTCGACGACTTCACCATCAGTGGCGAATTCGCACCCGAATTCGTCCCCGGCGCTCGCGTGTCGGCAAATTTTTTCCAAGTTATGGAAATCCAGCCCACAATGGGCCGTCCGTTCCTGCCGGGGGAAGACCAGCCGGGCAAGGACCACGCCGTCCTTCTCAGCACCCAGCTATGGAAGGCCAAATTCGCCGGCGACCCGCACGTGCTCGGTCAGTCCATCAAGATCAACGGCAACTCATACACGATTGTGGGAGTGATGCCCGAAGCCTTCGGCGTTTGGGATTCGCCCACGCAGATTTGGTTCCCGCTCGTCTTTTCACCAGATGAGTCGGGTCCCGGGAAGCGCAGCTTCCGTTTCTTGCGCGTTTTCGCGCGCCTCAAGCCCGGCATTCGTATGTCGGAAGCCTCTGCGCAGATGAACACCATTGCTGTGCGTCTCGCAGCGGCTCATCCGGACACCAGCAAGAACTGGGGCGCCAGCGTGATGACCGAGCGGCAATATATGACTAGCGATTGGAACGCGGAGCGTGCTCTCTTTCTTCTCATGATGGCCGTTGCTCTGGTGCTGTTGGTCGCTTGCGCCAACGTCGCCAGCATGCTTCTTGCGCGAAACTCAGGCCGCGCCCAGGAGTTTTCGATTCGCGCGGTCCTCGGTGCGGGCAGGCTGCGCCTCGCGCGACAACTCCTCACCGAGTGCCTGTTGCTATCCATCGCGGGCGGCGCACTTGGAATTCTATTCGCGTACGCGGGACTGCGCATGATTCTGACGCAGTTCAATTGGAATGACACCGCGGCCACCATCGCGACAACCATTGGCATTGACTCGCGCGTGCTGCTCCTGACCGCGGCAATTTCGTTTTTTGTAGCGATCATCGTGGGAATCGCGCCGGCCCTCCGCCTTTCCCGCCGCGACCCCGGGGAACGTTTGAAACAGGCCACCCGTGGCGCCACTGCCGCGCGCCAACATCACCGGTTGCAGCGCCTGCTTGTCGTCGGTCAGCTTTCGCTCTCGCTGATTCTGCTGACGGGCGCGGGCCTGTTCGTCGAAGATTTCGTTGCTGAGACGCGGGCTGCTCCAGGCCTCAATCCATACAACATGCTCACCGCATCGGTATCCTTGCGTGGGCTCCAGTATTACGGCGCCCCGCAACACCAATCATCTTTTTTCCAGAACGCATTACGAGAGATTCAAGAATCCGCTCAAGTGGAATCGGCAGCGCTCACCAGCACCCTGCCGTTTGACGGTTCGGATTCGGCGCATTTCGTCGTCGAAGGCCATCCGGTTTCCAAACCCGCCGAGCAGCCTTCGAGCGGCTGTTTTGTTGTGAGTCCCGGATATTTCCAGACTTTGCAAATTCCTCTTTTGCAAGGGCGCGAGTTTACTCCTTCTGACGGTCCCGGCGCCGCCCCTGTTGTAATTGTCGACGCAGCTTTCGCTCGCCGCTATTTCGCAAACCAGAATCCTGTCGGCCGGCACCTTTTGATCAACAGCCAACAAGGGGCTGGAAGTCAATGGAGCGAAATTGTCGGCGTCGTCGGCGACGTCAATGAATTTCGGGGCGAGGAGAAGCCGCAGCCGCACATCTTCGAGCCCTTTCTCGCACACCCAACGGGCACCATGAGTTTTGTGGTTCGCACCCGCACCGAACCCACATCTTTTTCCGACTCGCTGCGGCACGCCGTCTGGGCCGTCGATAGCGCCCAGGCCATCAGCGACGTGAAAACCATGGATCGCGTCATCGCAGATTCCGGCCAGGGTGACAACATCATGGCCGAGTTGATGGGTTGCTTTGCTTTGGTCGCACTCCTGATGGCCGCCACAGGCATCTACGGAGTGCTTTCCTACCTTGTCGCCCAGCGCACCCACGAAATCGGCATCCGCATGGCCCTCGGTGCCGAGCGCCGCAACGTGCTCGCACTGGTTATGCGTAATGGAGGAGTTTTGATTTCCATCGGTGTCGGTGCGGGAGCGCTGGTCTCGTTGACGCTGCCGCGCGCCGTCGGCGCGGTTCTCAGTGGCTTCGGAGTTCACCAGTGGGGTCCGCTCATCGCAGGTACGACACTCATGGTCACCTTGGTTGCTTTACTTGCCTGCTATATTCCGGCGCGGCGGGCGATGCGCGTCGATCCCATGGTCGCCCTGCGGCACGAATGAGTCTGTAGCTCGAGTCCCGTTCACGCGGCATCTGCGTGACAAGACCTCGAAAACGGCAACGCTTGATCGGTAATGAGATGCGCAGTCCCGCAAACGCAACTGCTTTACAATGTGCGACTTACATTTTCCTGAGCGGTAATGAATTCACGTTGGGGTGATGGGTCAGTTTGAATTTCGACTCCTTGTGCCACGATCAAGAAAATTCAAACTGACTCACCACCCACATTGCGCCGGTGCTCGAATTTTGACCGCAACGCAAGCTTGAGCATCCTTTTCGCCGCCTCCCCGAATTCTCTTGCCGCGCACAGAATCCGACGCCGGCGTCATCCGATGCGCCGCGAGAACTCGATTTTGCTCGGGCGTTCCGCTAAGATGGACGTTTCCCGGTCGTGGGTCAGTTTGAATTTTGACCGCTATTGTCACGAATAAGAAAATTCAAGCTGGCCCATCACTCGTTTTCCAGCACACGAAAGGACCGCGCAGGGCTCGCCCCAAAAATATGGCTTCTGCCTCAAAACCTCGCGTCCGTTTCGCGCCCTCGCCGACCGGCTATCTTCACGTCGGCGGCGCTCGCACGGCTCTGTTCAACTGGCTGTTCGCGCGCCACGAAGGCGGCACGATGATCCTGCGCATCGAGGACACCGACGTCGAGCGCAATAAGCCGGAGCTTGTCGACGGAATCTTGGCGGGCTTGCGCTGGCTTGGCCTTACGTGGGACGAGGGCCCGTACTTTCAGTCGCAGCGTCTGGAAATGTATCGCGCCGCGGCGGAGAGCCTGCTCGCGAAAGGCGCCGCCTTTCCGTGCTATTGCAAAGCGGTCCAGTATGCGGGAGCCGATGCTATCGTCGAAGGCGAAGAGGGCGCGGAAAAAGCCGCGCGCATTCCCCCTTGCCCGTGCCGCGATTTGACTCCCGCCGAGCGCGCGGAAAAAGATCGCCAGGGTTTAACGCGCGCGATTCGGTTTGCGTCTCCGCGTTCTGGAGTCACGCGATTCGAAGATGCCGTGTTCGGGCCGCGCGAAGTCCAGAACAGCGAAATCGAGGACTTCGTTCTCCTGCGTTCGTCCGGCTTGCCGACGTATCAGCTCAGCGTGGTTGTCGACGACATTGACATGCGCATCACGCACATCATTCGCGGCGCGGATCATCTGTCGAACACGCCCAAGCAGGCGTTGCTCTACGAAGCTTTGGACGCGCCGCCGCCGATTTTCGCTCACGTGCCGTTGATTTTGGGGCCGGATCGCACGCGCCTTTCGAAACGTCACGGGGCTACCAGCGTGAGTTTCTATGCCGACGAGGGTTTTCTTCCCGAGGCGTTTCGCAATTTTCTAGCGCTGCTCGGATGGTCCACCGGTTCCGACGAAGAATTTCTGCGCACTGCGGATCTCATCGACCGTTTTTCGCTTTCCGGCGTCAGCCGCACCAATGGCATTTTCGACCGCGACAAACTCGAGTGGTTCAATTCGCAATATTTGCAGAAGCTGCCCATTGATGAGCTTCTTCCGTACGTCAAGGCCGAACTGCAGCGCGCGGGTCTGTGGCGCGAGGAATGGGATGGCGCCGAACGGGAATGGTTCGCGCGCACGGTCGATATTCTTCGTCCGCGCACGCGCCTGCTTCCGGATTTTGCCACGTGGTCGCGAGCGTTTTTCTCCGACGATTTCGATTACGATCCGGAGGCGCGCAAAAAATTCTGGAAGGATCCGAAGCTGCCTGATTTGCTTGGCAAGTTAGCCGACGCGCTGGACGCGTTGAGTGATTGGAATCACGACGCCTGTGACCACGCGCTTCGCGCATTGGCGGAAGCGGAAGGCGTCAAGGCTGGCTTGCTGATCAACGCCACTCGCGTTGCCATTGTCGGGCGCGCGGTAGCTCCGCCGCTCTTTGAAACCATGCTCGTGCTTGGCAAGGCGCGCGTGATCGCGCGTCTCCGCCGCGCGTTGCCGTTTGTTTCTCCGGAGTAAATGCAACGCGGCTTCGAAGGGTTTTTGCGGCGCCGGCTTGCAGGGCGCGAAGGCTTGCGCATTGCGGTGAAGTGCGAGGCAAGGTTTTCAGAGAGGGCTTTCGCTTGCGATTTGCTGGCAGCTACTTTTGTTTGCCGCTGAAAATATCCGGGGACATCGCGCGCGCTTTTGTTCCCGCCGTCGCGATGTCGATTTTCGCGATCACCGGAATTTTCACAGGTGGCAAGCAGGCGCTGTCGTTGCAGGCCTGGTATTGGAGCGTGAATGGCAGGTTCATCTTTCCGAGCGCCGCATTCGCTGCCACGGAAAATTTGACGCGCACGGTAAATTGTTTTGTGTAAACCGAAAGAGGCTGGTCGGAAAACGAAAGCTTTAAATTCGTTCCTTCGGGATACAGCGTCTGCACTTCCTTGATTCCGGCGGGCGGCTTCGCCGTCAAATTCGTCGGAATCAAATAATCCTCCGAAACTTTGTGCGCGTTCATGTGAAATCCCGGCATGATTCCCACCACCACGCCTATCTCAAATGTGCTTCCTCGCGGAATCGGCTGAAGAGATACGTACGTTTTTGGACTGGCGACCGCGGACGCCGGCGGCAATGAATCTTGCGCGAGCGCGAGCGGCGTGTGCGCGAAGCACGAAAAACAAATCAGCGCCACCATGAAAACAGCGCGATGCGAGATTGTGCGAATCGATTTTTCCATTTCACACCGTGACAGATGTGCCCAATTGCTGAGTCAAAATGCGGCTCATCACTGCGTCGAGCGTCTCGCCAGTTTTCTCCAGCACGAAGGCGTTTTTTTCCTCGGACCATCCGAGCTTGAAACTAGTGGTCAGCGCTGAAATCCATATCTGGCGCACCGGCGAATTCGGGCTAATCACGAAACGCGTTTCGTCATCGTCCTCGAATTGAATTTCGATTTTACCGCTGCCGCCTTCGACTTCGAATCCGCGCTCGTCGCCGACTTCGAGAAGCCTCTTCTGGAGGCGTTCGAAGACTTCCTCGCATTTTTTCTGAAATTCCCGCTCGTCCATCATAAATTGCGTGATGATGTTTTGTGGAAATGGGCCGGTTTGAATTTTAACTCCTTGTGTCACGATCAAGAAAATTCAAACTGACCACCGCCTGCTTTTTCTGAGTCGAAAAAAATATTACGAATGCGACGCGATTTGTTTCTCGATTTCCGACTGCAATTCGTCGTGATCCACGAGACCGATGAAACGTTTCACGATTTTGCCGTCGCGCGAAATCAGCACGCTGGTGGGCAATCCGATCAGGCCGCCAAATTTTTCCGCAATATCATCGTTGCCCAGCATGATGGGATAGGTCATGGTCATTTTCGCGCCATCCACATCAAATTGCTTCGTATGCACAAATGGGTCGACAACTTTCCTGCCGCTATCGTCCATGGCCACACCCAAAATCGTGAACCCCTGAGCGGCGTACTTTTGCTGGAAACCGATCATCCACGGAATTTCAATCTGGCAAGGCTCGCACCATGTGGCCCAGAAATTTACGAGGACCACTTTGCCTTTCAAACTTGCTAGCGGCAAATCGCCGCCCTGCAATTCCGGAAACGTCACATCCGGCTCATTCGGCGGACCTGGTTTGGAGATGAATTTCGTCTTCGAGCCATCCCCGACCGTGGTGCCCATGCCTTTGCATCCAGCGAATCCAATCGAAAGCACCGCAAATGAGATTATCGCCGCCCCGCATCGTGTAATAGTCCGATTCATCAGAAAAGTTCCCCTTATAATGAAAAACGATTCAGAAATGTCAGTTTACCCGAAAGCCACGTCAGCCGGTTCATAAAAATCAGCACACCAATGGCGAGCAAAAGGACGCCGCTGAAGATTTCCACCATGTGAATGTGCCGGCGAAACCGTTTGTAGAAAATTAGAAATTGCCCGATGCCCACCGCCGTCAGCAAAAAGGGAATCGCGAGACCGGCGGAGTAGGCGGCGAGCAAGAAGACCCCTTTCAAGACCGTGTCCTGCGTCGCGGCCATGGCGAGGACGGTTGCCAAAATGGGCCCGATGCACGGCGTCCATCCAAATGCGAACGCGAATCCCATCAAAAATCCGCTGACGACGCCGGGCTGCCCGCCCATGTTCCGAAAGTGCGCGTCGCGATTCAGCCAGCGCGTCAAGGATGGGCCCAACAGGAAAATCAGCGCGATGGCGAACAAATGAATCGGGCGGAAACTGCGGGAAAAATCGTGCACCAGAGTTGCCATTGCAATTCCGGCCGCCACAAGCAGAGCGCCGACCACCAACCCCATACGAACGGAAATCTTCGCCAGAGCTCCGATCAAATGCAGGCCGAAAAGAAGAATGAATGCGCCCGCGAAGGGCGCGAGTTCGTTGCGATTGCTCAGCAGAAACGTTCCGACCGCGGTCGCTGAAGCGCCAAAGCTGATGAACACAATCGAGAATCCGATGACGAAGGCAAACGCAGAGCGGAGCAATTCGCCGCGAGAACCCTGCCCCTGTTGAAGCTGGTCGACACCGATGCCTGAAAGCATCGAGATGTATCCCGGCACGAGCGGTAAAACGCACGGAGACAGAAATGAGATCAGCCCCGCGAGGAGCGCCGTAAATACGGTGACGTTCATCTGATGTAATTACGCTCCTCGTTCCGGCATTGGATGTTTCGCACCCCGATACGGCGCACGCAAGCTGCGATTTTCGCACACCGCTGCGCAAAGCGCACGCATGTGTGCGGCACGTTTTCCACGGCAGGCTTAAAAGGGTCCTCTTAAAACTCGGGCCGCAGATGGAGAATCGTGAAAAGCCTCCAGGTGACGCCAGAACCATTCATTGACTCGTTGCGCGACGCCAAAACTCTCCAGCATCTTGTTCTGTAAGCCACGGAGAATCAGTCAGAAAACTTTTGGCCTGCGCATTCGCGCGATTTGGCTTCCCTCATGCTTTATAGGCAGTTGCCGGCGACGAAGCATCGCCAGCGGAGGCTGAAATGACGCCCAATCAAATTACACTCTTGCGGGTTCTGATGGGTTTCGCCGCAGTCGCGCTGTTCGCGCGCAATTTTTGGTGCGACCTTGCGGCGCTCGTGTTGACGATCGCGGCAATTACTCTCGATGCGCTCGACGGCTATCTTGCGCGGCGGCGCAAACTCGCGACACCGCTCGGCGCACAGTTGGATATTCTGGGCGATCGCGTGGTCGAGAATGTTTTCTTCACTTTTTTTGCCGTGACGGGACTGGTGTCACTGTGGGTGCCAGTTTTGTTTTTTGTTCGCGGCATGTCGACTGATTTTCTGCGGAGTCTGGCGACGCGCGCGGGACGGACCGGGTTCGGCGCGAATTCGATGCTGCAAACGTGGTGGGGACGCGCGCTGGTGGCGTCGCGCGCCAGCCGGGCCGCCTATGGCGCGATGAAATGCCTTTGTTTTTGTTATCTGGGCGTGGAACTGACGCTCGTGCGGTTGCCAGCGGCGGCTCTCTCGCCCGCGCAAGTCGCGTGGGTGCGCGCAGCCGCCGAAGCGCTGGTGCTGGCAACGGTCGCTTTCTGCCTGATACGGGCCGTGCCTGTTTTGTGGGAAGGGCGGCGCTATTTTTTCGCGACGTCGACTGCGTCAGTGAAAACAATCGTGGGCGGCGCGCAATGAGCTGCAGGGGCGAGGTCGGCGCATTTTTTGATCTCGACGGCACGTTGTTGGCTGCACCGTCGGTGGAACGCCGGTTTGTTTTTTATCTTCTGATGCGCGGGCTGATCGGGGCGGCGCAATTTGCACGCTGTGGGGCGCGGTTCATCGCAAACATCGCGAGAAATCCCCGTGCCGCAACTGGAGGCAATAAAGCGTACTTCTCGGGAGTGTCGACAAGGTGCGTGGGAAAATGGTCCGCGCATTTGGCATCGCATCCAGTGAAATTCTTTTCCGATGGCCTTGGCCGATTGAGATTTCATTTCGCGCAGGGCCACAGCATTTTTCTGGTTACTGGAGCGCCCGCGCCGCTCGCGGAACTGGTTGGCAGTCATTTTTCCGTGCCGCTGACGATTGTTGGAACGCAACTCGAAGTGCGCGACGGCTTGTGGACAGGCGAAATCGCTGGCGAGCATATGACCGGAGCCACGAAACAGCACGCCATTGTTTACTTAGCTGCAGAGTATGGTCTGGATCTTGCGCGCAGTTTCGCTTACGGCAACTGCGTTTCCGACCTTCCGATGCTTGAAACGGTCGGGCATCCGGTCGCGGTGAATCCTTCGGCAAATCTGGAACGCGCGGCGCACGCTCGAAACTGGCCTGTCGTTTACTGGAGGCAGCACTGGAGAGGGGGCTGGAGGGGGCGTTGGCGTCAGGGCTGGCATGAAACCCAGAATCCGCGAGTCGAGAATTCGCGCGGCGGTGTGCGTCCATTGCCGACTATTCACGCGAGTTTGATGCAATGCATAAACTTTCGGAGAACAGACCGATGAGTATGACTTTCTTTCGCAATTCGTTAACGGCTTACGCAATGAGCGATGCAACGGCGGACTTGGTGCGACAGCGCCAGCGCAAGGCTCGCGCGTTTCCGAACCTCTTCGCCGAGATTCGGCAAGCCTGCGGAGCCTTCGAATGGGTATCGCTTGGATATCTCGCGTGGATTACCATCATAATCGCCGTGTTTCACAAAAACATCGCGCATCCCGGCGCATTTCTCTGCGGGCACTGCGCCATAGGCGTGGCGATCATCGCGCTCGCGGTCATTTCGAAACGGTCTCAACATGCAAGAGCTCTTGGTTTTGCGCGCCACTGGTATCCGTTGCCACTCTACATTTTTCTCTTTGAGGAACTGAACGCGCTGGTGCACGCCATTTTTCCTTTCTGGCTGGATCGCTACTTCATCGCTTTTGATCATGCGCTGACGGGAGTGAATCCCTCGGTGTGGCTAACGCAATTTGCCTCGCCCGCGCTCAACGACTTTATGCAGTTTTCTTACGTGACTTATTTTCTTTATCTGGTGATTCTGCCGGCGCTGCTTTACGCGGCGAAGGAACGCCGGACATTTTGGGAAGTGATGGTCTCGACCGCCATCGCCCATTACACCGTGTACTTCATCTCTGTTCTGATACCGGTGGAAAGTCCGCACTTTTCACTCGCGTCGATCGAGACGGTGCGACTTTCCGGTGGGTTTTGCACGCATCTGATCAACTGGCTCGAAAGTTACGCGCTGGTACGGGGAGCGGCTTTTCCTTCGGCCCACGTCGCCGGTTCGACAGTCGCGATTCTGGCGTCGTGGCGTTATCGCCGGTGGCTGTTCTGGATTTGTCTGCCGTTCTTTCTGTGCATGTGCGTCGCGACTGTTTACGGACGATATCACTACGTTGCCGACGTGCTCGCGGGCCTGGCGACCGGCGTGTGGGGTTTCCATGCGGGCCAATGGTTGATGGAACGTCGCGAGGCATTGCCCGTTGAGAGAGAGACCGATGCGCGCGAATCGTGAAATAGGATGTAAGAGCGAGACGAATGGCGAAGTCAGGATAGATTTGGGCGGCGCAAATGCCACTGCGTTGCGTGTTCATAGGTGGCGGCAATTTGAAGCAACTTCGATTCTCCCCATTGCGGACCGTGTAGAGCCATGCCAATGGGCAGGGCGTTCCGCGTAAATCCGCAGGACAGGGAAATCACGGGGAAACCCGTGAAATTCGCGGGACGATTCATGCGCACAAGTGCGCCGCGCACCGATTGCGATTCGCCGCCGATCGTCACGGCATCTTCTCCGATGCGCGATGCGGCGATCGGCACGGTGGGCGCCAGGATGGCATCGACGCGCCTGAAGGCGGCGCGAAAGTCCGCACGCACTTGCTCGCGCGCCTGTTGGGCCCTCAAATAATCGACCGCGCGCACGGCACTGCCCATCTCGAGCCGCTTCCGCACATCCTTGCCGTAATCCGCTGCGCGCGCGGGAAAATATCGCTGGCTTTCGTGATATTCGAGCGCCTCGGCGAGGGCGATTTGGGTGCTCGGATCAACGGATTCCGCAATATGCGGCAGGGAGACTTCCTCCATGCGAGCGCCAAGGTTCTCAAGAACTTTGGCGGCCGTTTCGATGGCGTGCTTGATTTCGGAGTCCACGCGGTCAAAGAAGTATTCTCGCGGCCAGCCCAGGCGCAATTGGATTTTCTTGCCCCGTTTCGGGAGACTTGCGCGCGCGGCTTTCTGAAAAGTTTGGCGCGACTTTTCACATTCGCAAATCGCGTCGAGCATGATGGCGGCATCAGCGACGGTTCTCGCGAGCGGGCCGGCGTGATCGAGAGTCACCGCCAGAGGCACGATTCCCTTGCAGCTCACGCGACCAAAATTCGGTTTCAGCCCGACAATCCCGCAGAGCGCCGAGGGAATTCGTATGGAGCCGCCGGTGTCCGTCCCAACGGAAGCGAATCCCATTCCTGTTGCGACGGCTGCCGCGGAACCGCCGCTCGAGCCGCCGGGGATGCATTCGAGATTCCATGGATTTCGGGCGGGACCGTAATGCGGATTCTCGGTGGTGATCCCGTAGGCGAACTCGTGGAGATTTGTTTTGCCGAGCAGCACGGCGCCCGCGCGCGAAAGTTTGTGGGCCACTTCGGCGTTGGCAAAGGGAATAAAGTTTTCGAGGATCTTTGAACCGGCGGTGGTTCGCACGCCTTCGGTGCAAATGTTGTCCTTGAGCGTGATGGGAATTCCGTGCAGAGAGCCGCGATATTTGCCGCGCGCGATTTCCCGCTCGGCGGCGCGAGCTTCATGCAGTGCGCGCTCGGCGGTGATGGTGATGAAGGCGTTCAGCCGTGGATTCAGCGTTTCTATGCGCTGGAGAGTTGCTTCGGCAAGTTCCACAGGCGAAATCTTTTTTTTACGCAGCAACGCCGCTGTTTCGGCAATCGTGAGGTAAAGCAGGTCGTCCTTCACGGTCATCCTTTAAAAAATACTTTCCTGCCGGCGCAAGTTGCCGAACGATCCAAGATTGGCGATCAAAAAAACAACGCGAAATTGATTTTCGTTTCGTACCGCGCCCAGCGACAGCCTTCTATATTCAAAGCCAATGCCACAGCACGAGCCGTTGTAGGAGAGCTGCGCCACCTGGCTCTGAAAGAGACCTTGACTGACGTCATAACTGAACCCGAGGGCCGTGTTCCATCCGCGGCGGTTCAAACTGCCGTAGCCGACGAGCGCACGTACTTGATTGGACCGAGGCAAAAGGATCCCCGGATTGATTGAGGATGTCGTTGGAATGCTGACGGTCGAGAAATCGGCAAGGGTCAAAAAAGATTCGCGGTAAGGGCGGATTTTTACGAGCGAGCCGATCGCCGTCAGGCGGTTGCGTTCGGGATCGAAATCCACGCGGAACTGCGTGTCGAAGCGGCCGCCCGGCTCGATGCGCAAGTCGCTGATGATGGGCGAGAAGTGGTGCAAGCTGTCGGCGAATGCGAAGGGCGTCAGCGAATCAAGGGCCTGAAAAACGTTGCGCGCGCCTGGAACGAGTGCGCCTCCGAAGGTCGGATTAAAATAATATTTCTGCGTCAGGTCCCAGCTCGCCACTTCCTGAGCGTCGCCGTCGCCATCCCGTCGGTAGAGCCGCTGCGTGACGTCGTACTGGACATCGTTGGTATCGGTTAGTGAGTCGTCTTCGTCGAAGTGCAAGAACCGGCCAAAGTCGTTCACGCCGTTCACGTAGTGATACGAAACCTTGGGTTCGACTACATGCTTCCATTTGATCGCGCCGTCGGTCCACACGCGATCAAAAGACGGCGGCTGCAAATCGAGGGAAAATTCCTCCGTGGTCCGCACGAACGGCTGGTTGACGAAGACTCCATTCTGCAATTGTCCGCCGTAGCGAAGGGAACGCAAGGTAAAGCTGGGCGTCACTCCCAGCCAAGGCCCCCAGTGCAGCGGGACGGTCACGTTTGGGGCAAATTCGGTTCGCGACACGAACGAGGGAGTTTCGAACCCCGGGGGCACGTTCGTTTCACGATGCACCGCATCGGCGAAAAAATCGAAGCCCACATATACCGGAAGTTTCTTCCACGGTGCACGGTCTACAGAGCTGACGCGAACCTCCGGCGCGGTTCGCAAATCGATCGCGGTGTCCGGCTGCGCGCTCAAAAAGTTTTTATAGCTCATGGAGGCAAGGCTGACGCTGAAACCGTCAAAATTTTTTGTCAGAAATGCTGTGTTCCGGACTTCCGAGTTAACGGCTTGCTCGAATGTCTCCGAAAAGGCGAGGCGGAAGGTGAGGGACGATAGTTGATCGAGGTCCGCAACAGCGCGCCAGCCGCCGGGGAGCAACGCGTCGAAAAAGACATGATCCTCGTGACCACCCTGTTTGGTGACAATTCCGCCGGGGACGGCGATGCCGCGATCAATGACGCCGAAATAACTCGCTGTGAGCGTGGCGTTTTGCCATGGCTTCATGCGAATATCACCTGTTTGACTCCAACCGCGACGGCTTAGATATTCCGCTCCCATGGTGGCGTCCATCCATTCGGTGGGGGCCCAGTAGAACGAATCTCCGAAGACAAATCCCTTTGCCGTGGTGTTACCGACTTCTGGAATCAGAAAGCCTGACTGGCGAAGCTTTCTTGCGATAGGCACTGAAGCGTAGGGAAGATAAATGATCGGCACGTAAAAAAGCCGGAAGGATGCGTTGTCGAGCGCAACGGATTTCTGCAAATGAATGACGGCCCTGGGAGCGTAGAATTTCCATTGCGGGCTGTCCGGCTTGCAGACCGTCACCCACGCATGGGTGACGACAAATGTGTCGTCGTCAGTGCGCTCGACGGTGGCTGCCGCGAACGTGAGAGGGTTGGGGCTGACCAGCACACTGGGATTGGAGAGATGCTGGGCTGTGACCGTGCCGCGCACGTTGCGAAATGAACCGCGGCCGGTTTTCATGTTAAACGTTCCTTCATCCGCGTCCATGTGCTGCATCTGATAATCGAACTGGACGTGGCCGCGCGCCGCCGCCATTTTTGTGTCTTCATTGTACTGGACATGGTCCGCGCGCAAACGGACGCCGCCGTACAAAATATCAACGTGACCGTCCGCGTAAAAAATCTTTCCGGCTTGCTTCTGGGTGTCCGCTTCAAGTGTCATTTCACTGCTTTGAGTTCGCAGCCGCGTCTGCGCGCGACTGGGAGATTGCCCGTTTGCGCGGGCGGGAAGGAGCAGGGGCGACACCAACACCAATAGCGTCGCCATCGTTCGTTTACTTGGGTGGGTCAGGAAGCGGTTTTCGGTACAATCGCGCATCGTTCAGGAAGAATCTAGGAGCCTAACACGCCGCGCCAATTTTGTAGCTGTGGGTTTTGTTGTTCTGCTCCGCTACTCATGGTCGTTGATGGGGCGCGCACGCCGGTGGTGGCGTTGTCTGATTCGCGACACTCGCCGGTTGATTTCTGTGCGCCTCAGTGACGTCAATCTGCTACGATGCTTTCGTTCCTCATGGGATTCCGGTCCGCAGCGCAAAACGAACCGGTGATTCAAGTCTGCTCGCAATGTGGCGCGGTAAGCAACCAAGCAGTGGACGTGTGCCCGTTTTGTGAGTCTGCTTTTGCGGTTGCCCAGCCCTCTCCCGCTTCGACTCGCGCTTCCGCCCCTTCTGAAGAACCTGAATGGCGCCGTGAGGTTGCCCGACGCCTGGAAGTCTACCGCTCGCGCCGGCATCCATCGGAAGAGGGGGAGGAATCTCAGCCCGCTCTGCCTTTCAGCCACGGCAATTCTCCCGATGTGATTACGACGGCGACGGCGCCGCGCACGCTAGCGCGCCTTCGCCCGACGCAGCGCGTGGAGATTCACGTTTCGCAGCCGCAGCTGGATTTCTCCGTGGTCGAAAATTACCGGTTGCATCCTGACGGCTCAACCTTGCCGGTTGCCGAGCTGGCGAACCGTCGCCTGGCGGGTGCTGTGGACGCGGCCATCGTGGCCAGTGTATTTATCGGCTTCCTCGGACTTTTTCGCTCGATGGGCGGCCAGCTGGGATTCGTGCGCATGGATTTGGCGGTGTACGCGGCGACATTCTTTTTGATTTATGCGATTTATTTCTGCCTGTTCACTCTGTTTTCAGGCCCGACGCCTGGCATGAGAGCAGGCAGACTTACTGTTGTTGCCTTGGACGGCACGTTTCCCGAGACGCGCCAGCTGCTGTGGCGGAGCTTCGGCTATTTACTCTCCGGTGCAACCTTGCTGCTCGGTTTCGTCTGGGCACTGTGGGACGAAGATCGCATGACTTGGCACGACCGCATCTCGCAGACTTACATCGCCTCCGCCCACGAAGATGATTCCGATCCCGCAGACGGGCACGATGAGTAGACACGGGAGGGGAATCCGGATAATGGGTCAGTTTGAATTTTAACTCCTTGTGTCACGATCAAGAAAATTCAAACTGACCCACGACCGCAAATCCATTGGCCGGAAGTTCCTGAACCAAAAATTGGGGAAGCACAACACGCGGCGCGCCAGCCTGCTCAAAGGAAAAGCCTACTCCCGGCCATCCGCAGCCAAGCCCCGAGCATCGAAAGATGCGGGCACCTACCCCACGAAGGAGCGCCGTCTTGGGCGGTGATAAACACAGCTTAGGGATGCTATAATCCAAGTTCGCTCGAGTTGGCTGTTTGCTGGCGGAACGGCAAAGCACCGGGCATGGGAAAAACACATGAGTCCATTTTGGAAAAAGGTTGTGATTGTGCTGTCGGTGCTGATTTTCGCATACGTGGCGGTCGGCTACGTGAAGGGCAAGACTGGCGACGACAAGTCTTACGTTTCGCTTAGCGTGTACAGCGAAGTGCTGGAGCGCATACAAGACAACTACGTCGACCAGCCGGACATTCACAAAGTCACTTCCGGCGCGCTCCACGGGCTTCTGGATTCCCTTGACCCGCAATCGAGCTATTTGAGCCCGCTCGAGTACACCGATTACAAGCAGAAGGTCGACGATAAATCCAAAGGCGGGATCGGTGTGTTTATTTCGAAGCGATTCGGTTACGTGGTCGCTGTTTCCGTTCTGCCTGATAGTCCCGCACAGAAGGCTGGGCTTCGCGACGGCGACCTATTCGATTCCATCGCGGGCTTTTCGACCACGGAAATGTCCATTGGCCAGGCACAGGTTTTGTTGACTGGCGAACCGGGGCAAACGGTCAAAGTGGACGTGATTCGGCGGGGCACGCAAGAACCGTTCAGCGTGACCATGACTTACGCCAAACTTCAGTCCCCGCGCGTTCTTCAGGAAGAAATGCAGAGCGATATTGCTTACATTCGCATTCCTGCATTCGAGCCCGGAACGGCGAAACAAATTCGCGAGAAGCTCGTTGAATTCCAGCGCCAGGGCGCCAAGAAGCTGATTCTGGATTTACGTGATTGTGCTTCGGGTCCCGTCAACGAAGGGATCGACGCTGCGCAGCTTTTCCTGACTTCCGGCACAATTGGGACACTGCGCGGCCAGACGGTTGCGACGCAGACTTTTTCGGCCGACGCTTCCAAGGTTGTCTGGAAAGGACCGATGACTGTGCTGATTTCGAATGGCACGGCGGGTCCCGCCGAGATTCTTGCGGCGGCGGTCGCGGATAATCATCGCGGTGATACCGTCGGCGAAACAACATTCGGCACCGCTTCGCAGCAAAAGATCATCACTTTGGACGATGGCGCGGCGCTGATTCTTACGGTCGCCAACTATTTCACGCCCAACGGCAAATCGATTCCCAAGGAAGGCGTTGAGCCCACGGTGCAAGTGAACCCGCAAGCGGTGGACGACGTTGCACAACTTAATCAGGATCAACTCGCTCCGCCCGCTCCAGGACAATTGCCGTCCGCGAACGATCCAGTTGTAAAACGGGCCATCGAGATTCTCCAATCCCCCGCCTCTGCGCCGAAGGCCGCCTGATTCGCGCGTGGCGGTGAAAAACGCGCAGATTCAAACTCGCAAGAGCGATTCTTCCTTCCCCTCCTTACGCATCGTCTTTTTGCTGTTGACGATTGCGCTTCTTGCTGCCGGTTGCCAGAAAAAATCGCCCAGCACAACCGAGCTTCGGTCCATCACGCGCGATTTGGTGGCGGCAGCGCAAAAGGCCGGGGGACGCGACGCCGAGATCGTTATTCGTCCCGAAATGGGGGCGCGACAGGGTGAACGCGCGCGGCTTATCGCCGACGATATTTTCGTCAATTTGCCTGACGGTACAAAAGCCTCCGCGGTCGAAAGTGCGCTCGACCGTGCTGCGGAGCGTTACCATTTGGCTCACGTACCGCGCTCCGGTCCTTCCGGCGTGATTCGCTTTGATTACTTGTTAAACGGCCGGCGCACACAGTCGATTAGCATCAACGTAGCGAATGCAGTCAATGCGAATCACACGGGAGCGGAGGTTGAAAGCGGCCCGCGTCTCGCCATCATCATCGACGACCTGGGTAGCGATGTCGCTCCTGCGGAAGCTCTCCTAAAGCTTCGTTATCCGCTGACGCTATCCATTTTGCCGAGCCAGCCGCACTCGGCGGAAATTGCGAACGAAGCATTTCAACGCGGCGATCAGGTGATGCTTCATCTTCCGATGGAATTCGAAGGCAACGCCGCGAAGCCGGAATCTGTCGAACTGCGCGTGGGCATGGGCGCCAGCGAAGTAGATCGTTTGCTGGGGCAGATGCTTGAGGCTGTGCCGCACGCGGCGGGAATAAATAATCATGAAGGATCGCGCGCGACGACGGATCCCACGTTGATGGCCGACGTGATGGCCGTGCTTCGGCAGCGAAATCTTTTTTTCATCGACAGCAGGACAACTGCCGCGACGGTTGCGTATGACGCCGCGCGGCAGGCTGGAGTCCGGGCCGCGTCGCGCAACGTTTTTCTCGACGACGTGGAGACGCGCGAAGCAATTCTGCGGCAAATCGAGCTTGCCGAGCGCGACGCCGCGAAAGAAGGTTCGGCGATTGCGATCGGCCACCCGCATCCCGCGACAATCGCCGCGCTGGAGGAAGCGTTGCCGCAACTCAAAGCGCGCGGCGTGCGGCTGGTGTTTGCGTCAGCGTTGGTTCACTGAGTGAGCTTTGCTTTTCCGCGAGCGGCTGTTCTCTTCAATTGAGAATATCTGAAACCAATCCGATCACGCGCTCGGCGATAGCGCCTGCTGACGTCAGCGCGGGCGATTCCATGCCGATGAGCTGTACAACATTGGCGAATTGCGGATCGCGCTCGATAATGAAATCACTTGCGTGATGGCTTCCCGGCGGCGCGAGCTTGGCGCGAATCCCTGTGTACGCGGGCATCAAATCCTCGGCGCGAATTTCGGGCAACATGGGCCGCGCCATGCGGACAAAATCCTCAACGGGCGGACGGTTGCTCTCATAATCATTTTTGTCCGCGATGTAATGCGCCGTTGGCCCGACGAGCACGGTGTCCCACAGCGTTTTGGTCAAATGAACGCCGAGGCTCAAGCCCTCGGGATGCGGCAGCGGGTACACCAGGCCGCGAACGAGATCACTGCGAGCACGCACAATTTCGCAATATTCGCCGCGAACGGGATAAATCCGATGCTTCGCCATCGGCGAGCCCATCAGTGCGGCAATTTCATCGGCAAATAATCCGGCGCTGTTCACCAAGCAGCGCGTTTCGATTTCGCCCGCGGAACTTGTGACGCGAACGAGACCGCCTTTCGCATCGATTTTCTCGACCTTCGCGTGAGTAACAATGTCCGCGCCTTGCTCGACGGCAATTCGAGCGTATGCCTTCACCAGTTCCTCGCTGGCCACAATTCCCGTTGATGGCACTTCGATCGCCGCTGTTCCGACGATATGCGGTTCGCGCGCGCGGATTGCAGCGGCATCGACCAGGCGCAGTCCTTCGACGCCGTTTGCGCGGCCGCGGTCAATCAGCTCAGCGAGTTTTGGTTCTTGTTCGCGCGAGGTGGCGACAACGAGCTTGCCGGTATTGCGGTGCGGGACACCATGGGCGGCACAGAATTTGTATGTGAGTTTGTTGCCGCGAACGCACAGAGATGCCTTGAGCGAGCCAGGGGTGTAATAGAGTCCGGAATGAATTACGCCGCTGTTTCGGGAACTCGCGCCCATGCCGAGCTTCGGCATTTGCTCGAGAAGAAAGATGTCTGTCCACTTTGCGGAAGCAGCGCGCGCGATCGCGCATCCCACCACGCCGCCTCCGATGATTACGATGTTGGCCCGATCCATGTTGATGAGCCGTCAAGCGCGAGTTCCGCGCTTCAACTCTTTCGTGATTTCGCGGCTAGTAATCTCCGCCCGTTCCTTGAAATAGAGGCGTGAACGGAACCGATTTTGCTTCCGTTCCATCATGCACTGCGTAGGTCAAGGGCTGGCCATTGCCGTAGGAAGACCACAGCGAGGCCGCGCCGTACACGCCGTCTTTGTTTAGCGCGTAAAACTGGAGATCGAACATCTTCAGGCGCGACTTGTCGAAATCGTAGTTGTGGACAACGCGATGCAGCGCTTCGAGGCACGCATCGGTCGGCGACTTTCCTTTGCGCATCATTTCGACGACGGTGTGGCCGCCTGCGATTTTGATGTCTTCCTCGCCGCGCCCCGTTGAGCCTGCTCCCCCCACATCCTGATCGAGAAAAAGTCCTGCGCCAATGATGCACGAATCGCCGACGCGACCCGAAATTTTCCAAGCCAGCCCCGACGTTGTAGTGGTGCCTGACATTTCGCCTTTCTCATTTACCGCTAGGCAATTGATCGTTCCGGTCGGAGGATGCGCGACCACTTGCCTGATCCACGGCGCCCAAGCCTGGCGTTCCGACGTGTCGAGCAACTCCGCGAGCTGCTTGTTGAAGTCTGGCGCATCAAGGCCTGGACGCCAATCCTTCGAGGTTGCCGCCTTCCAAGCGAGCCATGCAAGGCGCGACTTGTCGGTCAGCAAGTTCATGGGCTCGAAGCCTTGGTCGATGGCGAACTGCGTGGCGCCGCGGCCGACGATGAAAGTGTGATTTGTGCGCTCCATGATGACGCGCGCCACTTTCGCGGGATTCTTGATTCTCTCGATCGCGCCGACCGCGCCGCAGCGCCGCGTCGGTCCATGCATCACGCACGCGTCGAGTTGGACTACGCCGTCTTCATTTGGCAATCCGCCGTAGCCGACCGAGTTGTCATTGGGGTCGTCTTCGACAGGCGTGACGACGGCAAGAACCGCGTCCATGGTGTCACCCGTGGAGCGCAACACGGCCATCCCAGCGTCGAGGTGATGCAGCCCGTTATGCGCGGAAATAATCGTCGGACGCTTGCCCGTTGTTGGCCCTGCTTGCTGTTTTGTTGATTCTTGCGGCTGGGTCACTTCGTTGACGTTAGCCGGCAAGGTTGCGCCAAAGACTTTGCCGGCGCCCGCGGCTACTCCTCCCGCCAACGCGGTGGCGCAAAATTTTCTTCGCGTTATATCTTTCATTTCATTCTCCGCGATACAACTCCCGGTTTCGCGCGCAGCATATTCTTTCAGCGTATTTCCTTCAAGCGAAGACTTTCAGTAGCGGGCCAGTTTGAATCTCGACTCTTTGTGTCACGATCAAGAAAATTCAAACTGACCCACTGCCTACTCGCCCTGCGTATTGACAGTTGTGCTAATCGCGTACACAATCCGGCGCATTCGCGCCTGATCAATTATGGTTCGCCTGGAAAATTTGACCAAAGAGTACGACCTGCCGCCAGTGAAGGGAAATCCCGCACAAGTGGTTGCCGCGGACCGCTTGAACCTGACCATCGGCGACGGGGAAGTTTTCGGCTTCGTTGGCCCCAATGGAGCGGGCAAAACCACCACGCTGAAAATGATTTGCGGGTTGCTGGTGCCCACTTCCGGCAGCGTGGAAGTGAATGGCGTCGACGTGGAGCGCCACCCAGAGAACGCTCAGCGATTTCTTGGCTATCTCTCCGACTTTTTTTCGCTCTACGACGATTTGAAAGTCTGGGAATATCTCGATTATTTTGCGCACGCCTACAAAATGCCCGCCGCGCAAATCCCCGCGCGCGTCACGGAAGTGATTGGGTGGGTGGGCCTGGAGACGAAGCGCGACGCTTTTATTCAAGGGCTTTCGCGCGGGATGAAGCAGCGTTTGGGGATTGCGCGCGCGGTGCTGCACGATCCGCCGGTGATCGTACTGGACGAGCCTGCTTCCGGCCTCGACCCGAAAGCGCGCGTGGAGCTGAAAGAGCTGCTCAAAAATCTAAACCGCAAAGGCAAAACGATTCTGATTAGCTCCCATGTCCTTTCTGACCTTGAGGAGATTTGCACTTCGGTGGCGATTCTCGAAAAAGGGCATTTGCTGCGCGCGGGTAAACTTGCGGATGTCATGCAGGAAG
>DASYYR010000093.1:0-34952 GCA_035933575.1 Candidatus Acidiferrales bacterium
GTGGGTTTGGAACGCCAGCCTTACCGGAGGTTTTCTGTACGAAACGCCGGTGCACATGTTCGATCTGATGACTTTCTTCTTCGGAAAAGTGGATTGGGTGGAGGTGGCTGCGCGCGCTCACGAGCATGACGAACTGGATGATTTTTCCATCTTGCTCAGTTTTCAATCCGGCCTGCAGGCGACGATGAAAACGTTTGCCCATGCCACCTGGCACTTCCCTTTTGAGCGTTTCGAAGTTTACGGGATGCACTCGACGTATGAAACGTTTGAGATGGAAAGAATCTCCTTCACGAATGGTCTGGAAACTCGCACAACCACTTACGATTTTTCTCTCGCCACCATGCAAGAGAAATGGGGCTACGTTGAAGAAGATCGGCTTTTCGTCGACGCCCTCGAAGGCAAATCCTCTCCTCCCGTTACTGCCGATGACGGTTATAACGTCGTGGAATTGATCGAAGCTTGCTATCAGAGCGCCAGGGAAGGCGTGCGCGTCAACGTGGGCGCGCTCGTAAAGAAGCTTTAAGTTGGATAAATTCTCCGAGCGCATTCGATTTGCATCTGCCCCTGTTAGTTGGGGCGTGCAGGATGATCCCGGGCCAGCCTGGAAGCAACGTTACGAGCAAATCCTCCAAGAAATCGTTTCCGCGGGCTACACCGGCACAGAGTTGGGACCCTACGGATTCTTCCCCACCGATCCCGCGGTTTTGAATAAAACATTGCAGCGCTTCGGATTGACCATGCTTTCCTCTTTCGTTCCCGTTCCGATCACTGAACCTTCGCGCGTAGATAAAGTGATCGAACACGTCCGCAGGGTCGGCACACTACTCTCCGCGTTGGGCGCCCAGTTGCTCGTTCTCGCCGATTGCCAGACACCCCAACGAATGGAAATCGCGGGGCGAGTTCCGGTGGACGGAAGCAAATCACTGACACTCGCTCAATGGAAACACGTGGGAGCGGTCATCCGCCAAGTCGAGCAGTCCGCTGCGGAATTCGGCCTCCGCGTTGTTTTCCATCCCCATGTCGCCACTTTCGTCGAAACTCCTATGGAGGTGGAATGCCTTTTCGACGCACTGGCTGGCACGCAGGTTGGCCTGTGCCTGGATACGGGGCACTGTGTTTACGGAGGCGGAGACGCCGCAGACGAGGCGCGAAAATACCGTTCCGCGTTGCAGTATGTGCATATTAAAGACATCGACGCGGGCATTCTGGGCCAGGTTCGGCGTCAGAAACTTAATTTTGAGCAAGCGATTGGCGCCGGGGTGTTCTCTCGGATCGGAAACGGATGCATCGATTTCAACGGTTTCTTCCGATTCCTGGCCGAAAGCCGCTATTCGGGCTGGGCGATCGTGGAGCAAGATGTGATCTACGGCAAGACAATCGTGCCACCCGCCGAAAGCATGCGCGCCAGTCTAAGCTATCTGAAAAATGTAGTGTCCAATCTTTCGTCCGCGAGCCAACTTGCGTAAACGCTCGACCGATCCGAAGCAGCCGTCAACAGGAATCAACTCGCCTAGGCCGCTTGCAGCTTCATCTGCTGTCCAAATGCCTGAAGATATTCTGCCAACACTTGCTGGGCTACATCGGGACGGCCAACCAGAGGATTTTTCTCGAGGGCGGCGAGCGCCAATTCGCGTGAATGCTCTACGGAAGCACGCACTGTAAGCCGTTCATACTCTTTTACCTGGAGCAGCAAGGGGCGAACAGCTTCGGGCGCGCCACCCACGGCAGGCACGTGAACGCCGCGAGAGGAGACTTCGCACAACAGTTCCACCGCGTCATCGGCATCGAGATCCTCCAGCGCTCTGCCGTTGCGAACCGTCAGAGGGATCAAGGCGGGCGTCTCTGCATGCAGCGCCTGCAACACAAGCAGCGCAATTCGCTCGTAACCCGAAAACTCCGAGTAGAGTTCCTGACTCTCTTTGCGCCGCTCGCCGGCCGTCGCCTCGATGCTGAAATACGAGGCATTCCGCTCACGCAGGTAATCTTCATAAATTTCGATCAGTTTCGACTCGGGCGCCTGACCCAGCTTTTGAAAGAGCCGCGTGTTCATCGCCGCGATGGCCTGCCCGCGCGATTGGCCGCTTTGCTTCGTGTTCTTGTACGCCGTCTCCGGGAAATAATAAAAATAGAGATACTCCGTGGGCAGCAGCCCCAGTTGTTGAATAAACTTCGGCGGGAAAAGCCCGTGCCGATAGCATTTCTGAATGATCTCGGGCGAAGACAGCACCTTCGGAACCAGTTCTGTGCCTTCTTCATCGCGAATCGACCGCACCCACCCTAAATGATTCAGTCCGAGGTAGTCGAAACGCAGTCCAAATGGACTTCGGTCGAGCGCATGGGCGATCGCTTCAAACGTTTCCAAAGGAGTATCACATACGCCGATGAGATCGACTCCGGTATGATTCAGAAGCCCTTGCGAAATGATTCCGACTGGATTTGTGAAGTTGATGACTGTCGCCCGAGGAGCCACGCGTTCAATCAGGTGCGCATACTCCAGCATGACGCTCAAATTCCGCATGGCGCACGCGAAGCCGCCCGCGCCTACCGTTTCCTGGCCGACGAGCCCATGTGCCAGAGCAATCGTTTCGTCCTTGACTCGCGCATCGATACCACCGACGCGAATGCTCGTGATGACGTAGTCTGCTCCTTCCAGGGCGTCCTCGGGATCGGAATAAGCCGTGAGTCGCGCGCGGAGTCCACTTCGCTTGCCCATCGATTCCGCAACCTTCTCCATGATCTTCACGCGTTCAGGATCGGTATCCCAAAACGCCAACTCGTCCAGCCGCACATTGTCGCCAAGGCCTGCGAGACCGTGGACCAGCAGTGGGGTCCGAACCCCCGCGGCTCCGACCAGAGTGATCTTCATGATGGCGCTATCTCCTCCGTAAACTTGTCCCCGGCGTGGATTTTCAAAGGTGACCGCAATTCGCGTCCCGCATTTCTCAACTCCAGTTCAGCGAAGCTTCCTCATCAACTTCTTTAGGCTCTGCCGCGTCGGAATGGTTGAAGATCCTCCGGCGCCGGTCGTCGCCAGCGCTCCGCAAATGTTGCCGGCTCGCAGACACTCCTCAAACGGCCACCCGGCAAGATAACCATGAAGAAATCCACCGTTGAAAGCATCGCCTGATCCTGTTGCATCCACCGCGCGCACGCGAATCGATTTCACGCGCACAATTTTTCCGTCGCGAACGGCCAGAGATCCGTCGGGACCGAGCTTAACGACGGGAACTCGCACCCAGCATGCCAATTTTCTAGCCGCTGCCTCGACCGTCTTTTCTCGCGTCATGGCCTTGGCTTCCGATTCGTTTGGAAACGTAAATTCGAATTCTTTCAGTAGTGACGGTAATCGCGGAGACGCGAGCACTTCTGGGTTCCATCCCAAATCCGCTGAAACTGTCAAGCCTCGCTTGCGCAGTTTGCGAATTGTCGTCATCCACGCCTGCGGAGGCCGTAGTGCACACGCCAGGTGCAGATGCCATCCTCTCCGCAACTGCTTCTGCACACCCCTCCGCGCCAAGAGCCTTTCCAGTTTTACGTTGATTCTGTCGTGAGTGATCATCATGCGATCCCCTTCGCAGGCGGCGCAGACGGTCATCGCTGTTGGTAAATGCGAATCGAATTCACAACCCCCCGTGGAGATGCCACTCTCAATTAGCTTCTGCCACTCCGGGCTCGCGAGTGCATCGCGTCCGACCCGGGTAATAGCCTTGGTCGGAGTTCCTAATCTTGCCGTTACTAACGCTGTTGTCGCCAGCCCGCCGCCCGGAAACCGCGCGAAGCTCGCGGTCTTCACCTCTTCGCCCATCCGGGGAATCCTCGGCAGGTCGTAGAACACCAGATCGAAGAAGAATTCGCCAAACACCACCAAGCCTCGGTCGCTTCGAACGGAGGCGGGAGTCACCATGCTTCGAATCATAGCAGAGTTGAGGGGGTGGACAAAGAAACGGGGCAAATACACCGAAACGTTTTGGTGCCTGTATTTAACGGCTTACCGGATGTTTAACCGTGTCGCACGGAAATCCATTCTGCCGCGTCTCGAAGCTCTCTAACGAGCGCCGGCATTGCCGGAAACGCCGTGAGAGAACGAAGAATCCATGCAGACAGCGAACCGCAGACCAGCATTCCGGCAGAGCTCTCTTTGCCGTTCCTATTGCGACGCAACCTGAACAAGCGTCTTGTAAATCATTTCCGTTCCCTGTTCCAGTGACTTGATCGACACTCGTTCATCATTTCCGTGCATGCGCGTCAAATCTTCGGGCGTAAGCGGATACGGATAAATCCCGTAAACAGGAACACCTCTGCTCCGCCACGCGATCGCATCCGTACCTGCTTGAAAAAGATATGGTGTAACAGGCCTTCCGGGCCAAGTCGAATGAGCGCTAGCCTCCAACGCCCGGTAGAGATCTGTGTTTGTGCTGGACGACTTCAAACTCTCAGCTTCTTTTACGAGTTCCTTCACCCGTGTAGCGTCAGGGTTGTTCCCCGAAGAAAGCGAAACTTCCACGCGCGGGTCGTCGATCACGTCGCGGATCTCCGCAATAAACTTTTGCAGGTCGGTTCCCGGAATCACCCGCAAATTAAGGGTCGCCTCCGCGGATCCGGGAATCACATTTCCCCTAAATCCCGCTTTGAGGAAGACGGGGGCGAAGGTATTACGCATAATTGCATGCAGCAATACGTTCTTGCTGATTTCTCGGTTCGCCTCTTGAATCACTTTCGGGTCCTTGCTGCTCACCAGTTCCTCGAAATATTTGGAGAGCGGCGGTTCGCTCGTTTTCGCGAGCGTTTCGAAAAATTCTCTCGTACTCGGAATCAACTCCACCGGCGTCTCGTAATCCGCGAGCCTCGCCATCGCCTTGGACAAAATGAAAATGGCGCTGTCGGGTCTCGGCATTGAGGAGTGCGTCGACGTTCCTTTAGCGGTAAGAAGCAAGGGAATGGACACTTTGTCGCCGGTGGAGATACTCACATACTGCACGCCACCCTTCGCATTCTCTATGATCCATCCGCCTTCATTCAAAGCGAATTCGCAGTCCATCAGGTTCCAATGCGATTCGGCGAGCCAACTCGTGCCGTAGGGGCCGCTTTCTTCATCGGCTTCGGAAAGAAAAATCACATCGCGGTGCAGCGGAACACGATTCTTCACCAACTCCATAATCGCCTCGGCGAAGACGGCTATCCCGCCCTTGAAATCCATCGCGCCACGGCCATAAATGTAGCCGTCCTTCACTTGCCCCGCAAACGGGTCAACGGTCCACTTCTCCCGTTCCACTCCCACGACGTCCCCGTGCGCCGCCAGCAGCACCGGCTCTTTTGATCCGTCGCCTTTGATTCGCGCAATGAAATGGACTCGCCCTGCTTCCGGCGTGGGAACAATCTCAACTTCCGCGCCGAGCGCGCGGAATTTCGTTGCCAACAATTCCGCCAAGTCTCTGTTGTTCCCAGGGGGATTACTGGTGTTCACACGAATAAGTTCGATCAAGAGATTCGCCGTAGGATTCTGTTTGGCCTGCGCCGGTGCCTGGCGAGTCAGACTTAGGCAAACTCCTGCGACGACCATCAATCTAAATATCATCGATGCTTTCATTTTCCCGGTGCTCCGCTGTTTTTCGGATAGACGAAAGGCATTCGTTGACAAATTTGCATCCCTGCCTGATTGGCCGGCGAGTTGCGCCGGGAATCCATTTAGTCCGAGAAAATTTTAAGAGTCATGATATCACGGTCAGGTACCGTAAAGTCGGATCGCACAGTCGAGTTCGCTGGAATTCAGGCGGTGACGCAGATAGCGGTTCGCCCCTCCTTGCAATTCCTGCCATGGGCGGGGCCGAGCGCATGCTGACTATGAGCGATCGAAACCTGCAAATGTTTCTTTGGGCACTCATTCCATAGTGAATCCAGCGAGTCCCGCGAGACAGGCAAATTGAGGTATGCGCGCAATGTCATGGAGGAACCGGGCAGCCGATTGCGCCGACGTTTTCGTACGTCCCGGGACAGCAACTGGACCAGTACGTCAGACTGCCGCAGCCCGAGACTAGCCTTTGGTTTCCCTTTGCTTCGATGCCGAGGGGTCCGGAAACCGCTCCGCTCTATGGGGCAACTCAACGACACTCTTAAACCACCCAAGAACTAAACGGTCTTCAAGCCCTCGCCCTTTAGCTCATCGCACTTTGACGTCTGGTTCTACGGACATTCCCGGCCTGAGCAAGTGCTGGGGATCCTGGCCCTTTTCGAACACGATCTTGACGGGAATTCGCTGAACAACCTTCACGTAGTTTCCCGTGGCATTCTCCGGAGGCAGTAAGCTGTAGCGTGCCCCCGTGGCTCCTGCAATGTTGAGAACATGCCCGTCGTATGTGCGACCATAGGTGTCCACGGAGATTTTCACCGGCTGGCCGGCCCGCATGTATTTCAATTGCGTTTCCTTGAAATTCGCTGTCACCCAAATATTCCGGCTGTCCAGAGGGACAATGGTCATAAGCTGTTGGCCCGGCGAGACGTTTTGGCCCGGTTGGACGGATCTTTGACCCACGATCCCGCTAACCGGCGCCACGATCGTCGTGTACTGCAGGTTGAGTTGCGCCTGCTGCAGGACCGCAGCTGCCTTTTCGGTTTCCGCCTCGGCCGCTTGAGCACGTGAGCGCTGCACCGATATTTGTTGAGGTTTCGTCTCAGCGTATTGCAATTGGGCCTGAGCTTGCGCCAGGCGAGCGCGGGCTTGAGTAACCGCTTGCTCGGAACCGGCGGCAGAGGCCCGGGCAGCCTCGACAGCGGCGGCTGTGGCCTTCTGGCTATCCACAGCTTGACTGTACTGTTGCTGCGGGATTTCGTCCTTGGCCGCAAGCGGCTTGTATCTGTTGACGTCATCCTGAGCCTTCAGGTCATTGGCTTCGGCCTGCTGCAGGGACGCCTGCGCTGCATCAAACCCTCTCTTGGCGACAAGCAGCCCGGCCTTGACGTTGTCAATGTCCGCCTGAGCGCTGGAGAGTTGGCTGGAGGTATTTACGGAAGTGATGGGAACGTTGATCTGCAAGGCCACTGCGCTGGCCTGGTCATTCGCCAAAGTGGCTTTGGCGTTCACTACGGCCACGTCGTAGTCTTTGGGGTCGAGCTGCGCGAGCACTGTGCCGGCTTCGACGTATTGGTTGTCGTCCACCACGACGCGAGTGACATAGCCAGAAACGCGTGAACTGACGGGATAAATATAACCGTCGATCTGCGCATCGTCGGTGGACTCCCAGGCTGCGAAGTGTCGATATACCAGGACCGCGATGACAAGGATGACGAGGCCAAGCGCGGCAAACAGAATTCTCTTGCGTGCCTTCGACTGGCGTGTCGGAGTTCGGCCTGGACCTACTCCCGAGCCTGTTGACGACTTCGATTCGTCGTGCGTTGCAGTCTCCGGGGTTTGCGTTGGTGTGCTTCCCATAGTTACTTTCCTCCCAAGAGGTAATGCAGGGCAGATTGTTGAGCCACGCCGACGGCCTGCGCGAGAGAGACTTTCGACAAATCAAAAGAGTAGAGACTAGCGATATAGGACTGATTCGCCGAGGCCACCGATTCTTGCGCCTGAACGACTTCGAGATTGTCCGCGACACCCGCCGCAAAACGATCCCGCGCCTGTGCCAGCGTCTGAGTGGCGAGATCGACATTGCTCCGTGCCACAGCCACTAGATCCGATGAGGATTTCAGGTTGTAGAACGCCGTGCGCACTTGATCGTCGATCTTGCCGCTCAGGTCCGCGAGTTCCGCCTTGCGTTGCTGCAACGCCGAGTCCGCTTGCAGTTTGTCTGCTCGTACGCGGCTTCCCTGAAAGATTGGTATATTCAGCGAGACAGCCACAGAGAAAGTGCCGTGCGAGCTCCCAAAATTGGGGCTGCCGATGTCGCCATAGTTTGTGTCCGCGGACAAATAAGGATAGTTTTCCGCGGCAGCCGCCCCGCCGGCAAGTTCGGCTGCTTGAACCTGTGTTTTGGCGCTGAGATAGTCGGGACGAGTTGAATACGCTTGTCTCAGTGCCTGGTCCAGGCTGACGCCATCCAGCGGTGCGTAGGGAACCGAGTCTGTCAAGTTGAACTCCTGGCCGTTCGGCAGCCCGATTATCCGGGCAAGAGTAAGCTTGTCGATGGCCAGTTGGTTCTGGGCGGCAATGAGCCGCTGCTGCTCGGTTTGCAGCTCCACTTGGGCGCGCAGCACGTCGATGCTCGCAACAACGCCCTGTTTGTTTTGGTCCACATCTTGGTCGTAAAGCGTCCCGGCGGTTTTGACTTGAGCGCGTATCGAATCCACAGTGGCTAAATCCGAAATCACGAGGAGATAAGCGTTGGCCGTCGTTAACACCACCAGGTCACGGTCGTTCTCGTAGGTATACTGCGACGCCCTTTCGGACTCCGACGCCGACTTCACGCCCTGGATGTCGGACCAATTGAAAATCTCCTGGGAGAGATAAGCACGAGCGTCCGCAACGCCGAAGGGCCCGACAATCGTCGAGATGTTGGCGCCCGGAATGGAAATGTTGAAACCTTGGGCTCTAAGATTGATTTGTTCGAGTGAGCCGCTAACTCGTGCCGAGAGGTTCGGCAGCAACGCATTCAAACTGCGAAGGCGCACGGAGTGAGCCGCGCGAGTATCCTCGCGGCTCTCAATCACGCCGAGGTTGTATTTCAAGGCGCGCTCGAAGGCCTCGCGGAGAGAAAGCTCGAGTGTCGTTCCGGTAGCTTGACCCGTGGGCACGCTCCCGAGGAAAGGACTTTGCGCTTGCGCACGGCTTAACCCTGGACAGCTCGCGAGCAAGGTCAGGAGGAGAAATGGGGAAAATATCAGATACCGAGTCTGGTGGTTAGCAAACATTGTCCTTCCTCCTCGAAGCGCAGATTACGAATCAGCTGCTCCGCTTCGCATACCGTGCAAGGGCATCCAGAACAATCTCGACAGCTGTTTCATTGCCCATGCTGGAATTAACCATCAAGTGGAAACGATGCCTTCCAGGCCAGTCGACATCGAAATATCGTTTAATGAAGTCCGCGCGGTCGCGGTCTACCGTTTCGACGAGTTCGAGCGCTTCCTTCTCGCTTTTTCCTGTCGATCGAAGGCGGCGGACCCTCTCCTGAAAGGGAGCATAAATGAAGACATGAAAAGCATCGGGACGCTTGCCGAGATAATAAGCCGACCCGCGTCCCACAATCACGCAATTGCCGGCATCCGCGATTTCGGGCAGGAGTTTTTGCACCACCTCGCGAACGCATTCCGTATCCACCATCTTCAACCGCGGGGCGTTCAGGCTTCCCTCAAAACTCCCTCGCATGAAAGCCTTGAGAAGTCGGTAGTATGCGGGGTCTCTCTTCTCCTCGTGGTCTTTCACGGCCCGGCAATCACAATCCAGGCGGCGCGCGATTTCCTCGGTCAGCAACTGGTCCCAGAGCTTCCAGCCCAGCCGCGTTGCCACCCGCTCGGCGATCTCGCCTCCACCGCTCCCGTATTCGCGCTCCAGGGTGATTATTCGAATCGGCATAAGTCCCTCGCTTGGTTCTCACGTGCGAAAACTGTCGGCTGCGTAATGAGGTTCGAACATCGCAGACGCGTGAACCGGTCCTTCCGAACTTTATCCCGCTGCTACTTCTCCGCCTGCGCCGGGCTTATTGCTTTTCAGGGCAAAAGATAGCAGGAACATAATTCCCGCTCCGCCGCACAGAACCCAAAACGTATCGATGTAAGCCAGAGTCGTCGCTTGTCCGATTAATGACTGATACAGGCGGGCGTATGCCTGGCTGGTTGCTTGCGAAGCTTCCACGCCCGATGCACCTAGACGTGCGGCCAAAGCTTTGACCGCCTGCGTAAATGTCGGTTGCCCCAGTGTAGTGTGTGCAACCAGGTACACCTGATGAAATTGCGAACGGCGCGCAATCAGAGTGGTAACCATGGACGTGTCGATACTGCTTCCGATGTTGCGCATAAAGTTGATCAGCCCGGCAACGCTGCCACTTTTCTCAGCGGGCATTCCGACATACGAGGCGAGATTAATGGGAACGAACAAGAACCCCAAGCCACACACCTGCAATATTCGCATCCAGCTGGCTTCCCCAAAGCTGATTTCCAGATCGAGATGTTGGGTGGAATAGTACATAGCCATGCAGAGCGTTAGCCAGCCAAACGCAATGATATATCGCGCTTGTAACTTGGAGGCAAGAGTCCCCGCGATTGGCATCAGAAACAGCAGTATGAAGCCGCCGCCAGAGAGCACCAGGCCCGCCGACTCCGCCGTATAGCCCACCTGCGTCTGAAGATACTGCGGCATCATGACGAGACTCGAGAACAGCATGATCCCAAGTACGAACATCATGAAGTTGGCGCCAAGAAAGTTCATGTTCTTGAACATACGCACATCGATAATCGGCGTTTTTTGGAACCATTCCCAAATCACCAATGAAAGAAGGCACGCGCCCGCAATGATGGCCAGGGTGACAATGAAATGTGAACCGAACCAATCGTCCTCTTGCCCTTTATCCAGCACGACCTGCAGGGCTCCAACGCCGAGAGCGAGCAGGCCAACGCCGATGTAATCGATTCTTATACCTGCTCCTTTGGCCCGCTTTACCCACGGTGGATCTTCCAATAGCCGAAAAACCAGAAACAACGCCAGAATGCCTACCGGCAAGTTGATGAAAAAAATCCAGCGCCAGGTGTAGTTATCGGTGATCCATCCTCCGAGAGTAGGGCCGATCGTGGGCGCGACGACAGTCGTGATTCCGTAGAGAGCAAAAGCAAGCCCGCGTTTCTCTGGCGGAAAGCTATCGGCGAGGATGGCTTGTGCCAGCGGTTGGAGTCCACCGCCGCCAGCACCCTGCAAAACGCGGCATAGAATGAGTATTCCAAGATTCGGTGCGATTCCGCACAGCAGAGAACTGACTGTAAAGATTGTTAGGCACATCATGAAGAATCGTTTGCGCCCAAACACGCTGGCGAACCATCCGCTGATCGGCAGCACGACGGCGTTTGAAACCAAGTAGGAAGTTAATACCCAAGTGCTCTCATCGTTGCTCGCGCCCAGGCCCCCAGCCATGTAGGGCAACGCCACGTTGGCAATGCTCGTATCAAGCACTTCCATGAAAGCCGCCATGGCAACAACTACAGCGATCAGCCACGGGTTTACCTTCGGCTTCCAGGGTTCGACGGGTAGGACGGGTGCCACGCTCTTGCCTGCAGAATCACCGTGTCGTGAATTTATAGCGTCATCGGCCATATTGGCGCCGTTCCTCTTCGATGTTCGCGGCGGTTCGAATGATTCGAGCCATGCGTGCCCGTGGTCCGATGGGCCTGTGAATCGAGTACAGAAGATAACTGGTCAAGATCTTCTTTCCGTAGTGCACGGGCGAGATACCCAGTGTTTCCGTTGTCAGACGCTAAGCACCGGACACGGAGCGTCACGAACTACCGCGTAGCTGAGATCCCTCAAGCGGCCGAGAGAACCAGGCTGCGGGCTTCTTCCGATGACAAAGCACATCTGCCTGCAGCCTGTGCGCCGCCCCGATCTTCCTCAGCGAAGTATTAGCTGGCTCCGCGATCGGCATGCTGATCGGCCACACCTGTTTCCACACGTCAATACTCGCGGCGCCTTACTTTCGTCAGGCAAACGGGACAAGCGGTTGTCGCGAATCTCCCAGCGCGCCCGTGCATCCAAATCAGGCGAAGTGTAAAGTAGAAGCGAGCAAATACGGAAGAACGGAGACGAGCACGGAAGCAGCATGGCTAAACCGGTGCTGATGGCCGTTGACGATGACGCGGAGGTATTGCGGGCGGTTGAGCGCGACCTGCGCAAACACTACGCCGAGCACTATCGCGTATTGCGCGCCGACTCCGGCTCTGCTGCGCTCAACGCGCTCCGGGGACTGAAAAGGCGCAGCGAAGCGGTCAGCCTTTTGCTTGCCGACCAGCGCATGCCGGAGATGACCGGCGTCGAATTTATCCAGCGCGCCATGGACATTTATCCGGATGCGCGCCGCGTCCTGCTCACCGCCTATGCAGATACGGACGCCGCGATCCAGGCGATCAACGAAGCGAGGATTCATCACTACTTGCTCAAGCCGTGGGACCCTCCCGAGCAGCAGCTTTATCCCGTGCTGGACGACCTGCTGGAAGATTGGCAGGCATCTTACCGCCCGGCCTTTTCGGGAGTGCGCGTACTTGGACATCGCTGGTCGCCACGTTCCTACGCCGTGCGCGACTTCCTTGCCCGCAATCAGGTACCGTACCACTGGCTCGACGTTGAAGACGCGGAGAAGAACACGGAAACCCGAGATGCTCTGAGCGCTGCGGGAGGCGAAACGGGAAAGCTTCCCGTGGTTCTGTTTTCGGACGGGACTTCTCTTTCCGATCCCACAACTCTGGAAATCGCCGAGCGGTTGGGACTGCGCACGCGAGCGGAAACTTCTTTCTATGACCTCCTAATCATTGGCGGAGGTCCCGCTGGACTTGCAGCCGCCGTCTATGGCGCTTCTGAAGGTCTGCGCACGGTCATGATCGAACGGGACGCTCCCGGCGGGCAAGCTGGCATGAGCTCGCGCATCGAAAATTATTTGGGCTTTCCCTCAGGGTTGAGCGGCGCGGATCTCGCCCGGAGGGCTGTGACCCAGGCGCGCCGTTTTGGCGTGGAAATCCTCACGCCGCAGGAGGTGACCAAGCTGCGCGTCGAAGCCGGCTCAAAGTTCGTCGCTCTTGCCGATGGCACAGAAATTGGAGCGAAGGCTTTGATCATCGCCACGGGTGTTTCCTACCGGCGGCTGGATGTCCCCGGGATGGAACGTGTGCAAGGAGCCGGCGTCTATTACGGCGCGGCCATGACCGAGGCTGCCTCCTGCCGCGGCAAGGACGTTTACATCGTGGGCGGCGCGAATTCCGCGGGACAAGCCGCCATGTTCTTTTCGCAGTACGCTCGGCGCGTTATTATGCTCGTGCGGGGCAGTTCGCTTCAAACCACGATGTCCCAATATTTAATCGACCAGATTCGCCGTACAGAGAACATCCAGGTGGAACTGAACTCGCAGATCGTCGAGGTCTTTGGCGATGATCACCTGGAAGCCATTTCAGTCCGCTGCTCCACAACCGAGGAAGCGCAAAAAATCTCCACGAACTCTCTGTTCATTTTTATCGGCGCCGCTCCCGGCACGGACTGGCTCGCGGGTGTGATCGAGCGCGACGACAAGGGTTTCCTGTTGACCGGACCAGATCTGATGCGCGACGGCAAGCCTCCGAAAGAGTGGCCCCTCGAGCGCGATCCGTGGCTCCTGGAGGCGAGCGTCCCGGGTATCTTCGTAGCGGGTGATGTGCGCTACCGCTCCATCAAGCGTGTTGCTTCCGGCGTTGGCGAGGGCTCTAATGCTGTCCAATTCGTGCATCAATACCTGAGTACGGTGTGAGATGAGCGAACAGCAAAACGCCGAACAGACTGCCCGCTTTGTGGCGGGCTTGCGCTCGATCTCAGTCTTCGCGGATCTGCCCGCCGAGGACTTGGAATGGCTGGCCACGCGAATGGACGAGATGACCTTCCACGCCGGACAGGTTTTCGCGCGGCCCGGCGACCCGGTGGAGTATCTGAACGTGATTCTCGATGGCGAAATCCAGTTTGAGCGCCTGGATAACCCTGGTTCGCCGGTGCTCATTGCTTCTGCTGGCCAAGTTACAGGCCTGCTTCCTTTTTCGCGTCTCACGCAGGTCCGCGGCACGGCCCGCGCTGTTTTGCCCTCGCGGCTGCTTCGCCTCCACAAGCAATATTTCCCGGAAATGCTGCAGCGTATGCCGGTGCTCGGTCAACGTCTGGTCGCTCTGATGTCCGACCGCATCCGCGAAGTCACGCGCATGGAAACGCAGCAGGAGAAGCTCATGGCGCTCGGGAAACTTTCTGCTGGGCTTGCCCATGAGCTGAACAATCCCGCCGCGGCAGCGCGCCGCGCTGCACAAACCCTCATGGAAGCGATGGAGAATGTCCGCGCCGCCAGCCTCAGGCTTCTTCAGCACTCCTTCTCGGAAGCGCAGCGTGTTGCGATGTTGCAATTCGAACAGGAAGCCATGAAGCAAACCGCTTCCACAGAAAAGCAGTCATCCGACCCTCTCGACTTCAGCGACCGTGAAGAAAAAATTACTAATTGGCTTGAGCGCCGCGACATCGCCGAGCCCTACCAGATTGCCCCGCTTCTGGCGGATGCTTGTATAAGCCCCCAGAAACTGGACGCGCTTGCCGCCACGACAGGAGAGGGTGCCGTGGGATACGTGCTGCGCCGCGTCGCTGCGCTGATCACCGTTTATGGGCTGGTTCAGGAAATCGACAACAGCACGCGCCGCATCAGCGATCTGGTGACGGCCATAAAACGCTATTCCTATATGGATCAGGGAGCCCTCCAAGAAGTGAACCTTCAGGAGGATCTGGACAACACGCTAAAGATCTTTGGCCATCGCTTGAAAGATGGCATCACCGTCGTCCGCGATTACGATCCTGCACTGCCGCGGGTTTGTGCCTATGGCGGGGAGCTCAATCAGGTGTGGACCAATCTTATTGATAACGCCCTTGACGCGATGAACGGCAATGGCGAGCTGCGTGTGCGCACGCTTCGCGAGCCGGATTGCGCCGTCGTGGAAATCGGCGACAATGGCCCCGGGATTCCGCCGGAGGTGCAAGGGCGTGTCTTCGATCCCTTCTTCACTACCAAGAAGGTGGGAGAGGGCACGGGCCTTGGCCTCGACACGGTCGTGCGCATCGTGCGCAAACACCACGGTTCGATCGACCTCAAATCCCAGCCCGGCGATACGCGCTTTCGCGTTCGTCTGCCCTTCAAGCAGCCAGCCGCTCTATCTCCGGGCGAGGGGCCGCACGAAGGGTCGGTTCAACCGGCAAGCACCAGCAATGAGCCAAGCGAGCCGTGAAAAGCGCATCAGCGAAGCCGATACGGACGGCACCGGCGAACGATTCGAAAACATCAGCGGCGTCTGAGCGCTGTTCACATATTCCGACTCGCAGTATTCTGCCGGTCTCGCTATTGGTTGCGGAGAAATCGATGGACTTGAACATTACAACGCGTGCGAACGGAAGCGCCACGATCGTCGACGTTTGCTGCGATGTCACCTTGTATAACACTCCTGAGCTTCGCAGGGCGCTTATGAGTTTGCTGAAGGTGAAGAAAGCGCCGCGCGTAATCGTGAACATGACCACCGTACGTTATATCGACAGTGCGGGAGTGGCTTGCTTGGTCGAGGCTTTGAAAGTCGCTAAGGATTGGAATCTCGGCTTTGCGTTCTTCGGGCTGAATCGCGTAGCGAAAGAAGTCCTCGAATTGACGCGTTTGATTCACGTGTTTGAAGTGTACGACACGGAGGAAGAGGCCGTCCGTGGCGAGCGGCCGGCTCCTTCCAACGCCGCGATCTAAGACTCCACTATGTCCGTCATGAAGGCAGTCGGACAGGCTCAGTCGACAAATCATCCTTCCACACCGTCGGCTAGTTAGAGAAATTCTCGCCTCAACGCATTTCGAGGTCCGAATACTCCGGGTGCTTCTCTACATATCGGCGTACCGTCGGACAGATAATGTCGACCTTAAGATTGTGCTCTCGTGCAAACTGGAGGGCGTACTCTGCCAAGGCTGACGCGAGACCCAAACGTCGCAACCCTTTAGGAACTTCCGTGTGGGTCAACTCCAGAATGTTTCCCGCCAAACTATATTCCAGATAGGCAACTTGCCCGCTCTGCTCGATTTCGAACCGGCCAGTCGTTACTTTCTGCAAATGTAGAGGCTTCCGATGAAAGATATTCCACATAGCGAAGACCCTTCTTGGCGTGAGTGCCTATTGATGGCGGTCGCCCAAATTGAGCGCGATCTACCGGGTCTTAGCAGGAATCATTAGCGATGCGACCGCAGCACTTGCCAACGACAAACCTGCACAGATTAACATTACGCATCGGAATCCAAAGACGAATGCACGGGAAATTGATACCCGGATCAGCGCTGTCCTATCGGCATCTAGGCCCGAGGGTAGGTCAAGGCCGGCGAGCTTGATTTCGTTCGCCTGAACGTACCGGAGAATGCCGGGCGGAAGCAGTCCGCCCGCGAGACTGCGATTCAAGCTAGAACTGAATGATTTCACTATCACGATCCCGAGGATGGCAATGGCGAGTACCCCCGCGACCCGGGCGACCGCATTGTTGATGCCTGAGGCCGTACCGCCACGGTCCTGGTCTACTGAACTCATAACTACAGTGGTGAGAGGAGCCACACTGACCGCCATTCCAAACCCGAGAACAACGAACGCGGGGAAGAATGTTTTCCAGTAGTTAGCTTCCACGCCAGGTACGGCAAAGAGGACGAAACCTGTTGCCGCAATCAGCGGCCCAATGACCAGCGGTGGCCGCGGCCCATAACGCGTCACCAGTCCGCCAGACCAGCGCGAAAGAAAGAATATCAGCAGAATTAGCGGCAACGCGGCGGCGCCGGTCGCAGTCGTTGAGTATCCCTGAACTTGGACTAGGTTCATCGGGAACAAGAAAAAGAAGATTCCAAGAGCGGCATAGAGAAACAGAGTGAGCAGGTTCGCGCCGCTAAAACTGCGTGACACAAAAAGCGTCAACGGAACCATGGGTGAACTTACCCTGGCCTCGACAAACGCGAAACCAATCAGACAGACGACCCCGGCAGTCAGACTTCCGAAGACCAAGGGATGGCCCCAACCGAGACTTGTAGACTCGATCAGGCCATAAACCACGCCACCCAATGCGACAGTCGCGACCAGGGCTCCCAGCCAATCCGCATGCCTGGCGGCAGCGCTACGGCTTTCGGGAATACGCCGTAACGAAATTGCGATCACGGCGGCCGCAATGGGAACATTAATAAAGAAAACCCACCGCCAAGACGCATGCTCAATCAGCCAGCCACCGAGAACAGGCCCCAACGCTGTTGTGATCGCCGTGAAGCCGGACCATGTACCGATCGCTCGACCGCGAGTCTTTTCGTCGAAACATGCGCTGATGATGGAGAGGCTGCCAGGCACCAGGAAGGCGGCGCCCACACCCTGAATACTCCGTGCGAGCACTAACTGTTGAATGTTCGAGGCAAGGCCACAACCGATGGAAGCAGCCGTGAAAATTCCTACACCACACAGGAACATCAATCGGCGGCCGAACAAGTCGCCGAGGGAACCGCCGACGAGAATCAAAGCTCCCAAAAATAAGCCGTAAGACTCGATCACCCATTGCACACCGACGACGGTTGCGTGGAGATTCGCTTGGAGCGCAGGCAAAGCGACATTGACGACAGTGCCGTCGATGAAGGCCATGCTTGAACCGAGAATTGTCGCTGCCAGGATCCAACGCCCATTTTCCGCTGCGCATGGAGTGTCAGCATTTATCGACCGGAGCACGGTTTCGTCGCATGGCGGCATCATGACGGTTATGGATGCGTTCTCATGTGGATGAGGCTCTGGCAGATCTCCGGTTGTCTAGGCTCATACACTTCAACAGGGGAAACTTTGCAGGAAAGGAGCTGCAAAGTGAACAGAAAAAGAGGAGAAGGATACAGCCAAAATTGCGTTGTCAGACTGTTAGCGTATAAGCGTGGAGCGAACCCCTATTTTGAGACAGTTTTCGCGGCCAGGCATCCGACAATCGCCTCCGAGCTGCCGACAATCCGGGAACTACTCGATTTAGTAGGCACAATCCCGGGGTTACGCGCGCGCAAAAATCATGCGCCAAATGCGGAGGTGTGGGCATCGAATCACGCAGGGAGGAAGACATTATGCAAGCTGCCGTCGTACCCGCCATGAGCAGTTCGTGGCAGATCAAAGATGTTCCGCAACCTCAACCCGGGCCCAATCAAGTGCTCGTGAAGATGCACGCCAGCGGCATCTGCTATACCGACGTGCATGAAACACTCGGACACATTCCCGGACAATTTCCGCGAATCCTAGGCCACGAGCCGGTCGGCGAGATCGTCGCCGTGGCTCCCGACGTCACAACGCGAAAAGTAGGCGACCGTGTGGGTACCGCATGGATTCAATCCACCTGCGGGCGTTGCGAATGGTGCCAGCGCGGCCGCAAGATGTTCTGTCCCTATCTGAAGAGTACGGGGCTCGATGTACAAGGCGGTCACGCCGAATATATGTTGATGAATGCCGACGCCACCTACCTGATTCCGGAAAAGGTTTCCTATGAGCAAGCGGCCCCGATCTTTTGCGCGGGTTACACCGTCTATAGCGGGCTCCGCTGGGCCGATCCCAAGCCGCATGAGCGCGTGGCCGTGCTCGGGATTGGCGGGCTTGGTCATTTGGCCGTGCAATACGCGAAGGCTGCGGGCTTCGAAACCATCGCGATTTCGCACTCCCCCGATAAAGACAAACTGATCCGCGATCTCGGCGCGGATGAAATTGTCCGCGACGGAAAGAGCCTCGCCTCTGCAGGTAGCGCAGACGTGATCCTCAGCACTTCCAATTCGACCAAATCGATGGTGGACAGCATTCAGGGACTGCGGCCGGACGGCCGGCTCATCACGATGGGAGCCGACGCGGAGCCGCTTTCGATTTCGCTGATGGACCTCATCTCGAAGCGCATTCGCATAATTGGCAGCCAGCAAAACGGCCCCGAATATCTCTACGAAGCCCTGGATTTTGTCGCGCAAGGAAAAGTTAAAACGATAGTCGAGACGTACCCATTAGCCGAAGCTCCGAAGGCATATGAACGCGTCGTGGAAGGCAAGGCCCGGTTCCGCGCCGTCCTCACGATGTAACACCGAATATTGAAGTGAACGAACGCCCGGCCAAATTGTGCCCGTTGGTGTATTCTGTCGCGCTGTCGTGAGCCCAGGAGAAGTTCGATTCCTAAATATAATTTGGCACTGATTGGATTCGGAAATGTCGGGCGGGAACTCGTGCGTCTCTTGTTGGCGAAGGAAAGCGAACTTCGCAAGAACTATGGCATCGAGTGGAATCTCACAGGAGTAGCATCGCGGCGAATTGGTTGGATTGCGGATTCCAATGGCCTCGATCCATCAGCGGCGCTCGCGCAAAGCTGGCCGGAGGCGCGCGGTGCGGAGACTCCGCAAAATGTCCGCGAATGGATCGCCGCGTCGCGAGCAGATGTTGTTTTTGAGGCCAGCTCGCTCAATCGCCAATCCGGGCAGCCCGCAATCGATCATCTGAAAGCTGCGCTGGAAGCGCGCGCTCACGCGATCAGCGCGAATAAAGGGCCGGTGGTCCACGCGTATCGCGAACTCTGCGAGCTGGCGGAGAAAAATGGCCGGAAGTTTTTCTTTGAATCGACCGTGATGGACGGCACGCCGATTTTCTCCATGTTTCCGCACTGTTTGCCCGCCGTTGATTTACGCGGCTTTCGCGGAATTCTGAATTCGACTACGAACGTTGTGCTCACGGAAATGGAAAACGGCCTGAGCCTCGAACAAGCGGTGAAGAAGGCGCAAGAAATCGGCGTCGCGGAAACTGATCCGTCGGACGATTTGGACGGTTGGGATGCCGCCGTGAAGGTGGCGGCGCTTACGATTGTGCTCATGGGCGCGCCGATCAAACTCGAAGAAATCGAACGCGTCGGAATTCGCACGGTCACCCCGGAACAGGTGCGCGGAGCGCGCGCCGCCGGCATGAGGTATAAATTAATCTGTCGCGCGGAACGCGCTTCCGACGGTCGAGTGCACGCAAGCGTCAAGCCGGAGCAATTGCCGATGAGCGATCCTTTTGCTCTGCTTGAAGGAACTACATCCGCGGTGCGATTCGACATGGATGTCTTCGGGCTGTCGATCATCGAGCACAAGCCTGGCGTAATTGCCACGGCCTACGGCTTGCTTGCGGATTTTATTCGCGCCACGGAAAGTTGAAACCGCGATTTAGGACGGTGTGATGGGCACGCCAGTGTTTCGAGAAGATGCTCGGGAGCCAAAGGTTTTGCCTCTCGATGTGAATTGGGCGCGTGCGCAATTTCCGGCGTTGAAGCAGACGGTAAATGGCCATCCAGCCGCCTTCCTCGACGCGCCGGCGGGAACGCAGGTGCCGCAGCGCGTGATCGACGCCGTCCGCGACTATTTCGAAAATTCGAACGCGAATACCTGCGGCGCGTTCGCGACCAGCCGCCGCTCGGACGCCATGATTGCCGCGGCGCGCGCGGCCATGGCGGATTTTTTCAATTGCGACGCGGACGAAGTGTTCTTCGGCTCCAACATGACGACGATCACGTTTGCGCTGGCGCGCGGCATCGGCCGCGACTTGCAGCCAGGCGACGAAATCGTTGTTACCACGCTCGACCACGATGCAAACGTAGCCCCGTGGCGCGCGCTCGAGGAACGCGGCATCATCGTGCGCCAGGTAGATATTCGCGAGGAAGATTGCACGCTGGACATCGACGATCTCCGGCGAAAAATCACGCCGCGCACGAAGCTCGTCGCCGTGGGTTACGCATCGAACGCCGTCGGAACCATCAATCCCGTCGAGGAAATCGTGAAACTCGCGCACGACGCTGGAGCTCTCGCGTTTATTGACGCCGTGCACTACGCGCCGCATGGCACGATTGATGTCCGCGCGCTCGATTGCGACTTTCTCGCGTGCTCGCCCTACAAATTCTTCGGCCCGCACATGGGCTGCATCTACGGCAAACGCGAACTGCTTCTGCGCTTCCGCCCCTACAAAGTTCGCCCCGCGCCTGAAACGCTGCCGGATCGTTGGGAGACCGGCACACAGCTTCATGAGGGCCTTGCCGGAGTCGCTGCGGCAATTGAATATTTGGCGGAGTTGGGCCGGCGCTTCTCCGCAACGCAACTGACCACGCGGCGCGCGGCGCTTGTGAGCGCGCATCGCGCCATGCGCGAGCACGAAATGAATTTGGCGGCGCGCATGATTCCCGGCCTGCTGGAAATTCCGGGACTGCGTTTTTACGGCATTTCTGACCCGGCGCGGTTTGACGAGCGCGTACCCACGGTCGGCGTGCGGCTGGCGAATGGCAAGCCTCTCGATGCCGCGAAATTTCTGGGCGATTGCGGCATTTTCACTTGGGACGGGAATTACTACGCGCTGAATCTCACTGAGCGCCTCGGCGTCGAGAAGGACGGCGGTCTCCTGCGCATCGGCCTGGTGCATTACAACACTGCCGACGAAGTGGACCGCCTCCTCGCCGCCTTGCACGAATTCGCGGCCCCCCACTAACGGGAATTTCTGAGTCGCCCCCTTCATCTCTAATAAACCGCCGCAAAATCTGAGCATTCCGTTTTTCGATTGATTCCGTGTATTCTGACGCGTCACCAGGAAGTCGCTGGCGAAACCTAAAAAATGTCGGATGCCAACATCCCGGTCGTCACCTTCACCGAACTCACGCAGGATGAAAAAGCGTACGCTGGTCTTGCCCATGCGTTGATGATGTCTACGTGGTGGATTGGTCCGCTGATAATTTACCTAACGAAGAAAGAATCACGTTTCGTAAGCTTTCACGCCATGCAGGCTTTGCTCTGGCAAATCATTTTTACAGTTCTCTACTTCGTTGGTATTGCGGCGTGGATAGTTGTGATTTTTTCGACCGTTGCTATGCACCCGCAGAACACGCCGAATCAGCCATTCCCAATTGCAGTTTTTATCGTCATGCCGATTTTCTGGCTCTTCATGATGGGTGCCATAGCCATTTCTCTGACCCTCGGAATCATGTATTGCCTGAAAGCGATGCGCGGTGAATGGGCTGCCTATCCTGTGATCGGCCGATGGGCGCGCAAAATCGTCGGCGACTGAAATGGCCAAACGTCCAAAACCAATTGTGCTGACTGTGCTCGATGGCTGGGGCTACTCGCCCGAGACGAAGGGCAACGCCATCGCACTCGCGCGCAAGCCAAATTACGACGCGCTGCTCAAGAAGTTCCCGAATGTTCTGATCAACACTTCCGGCCCATTTGTCGGATTACCCGAAGGCCAGATGGGCAATAGCGAAGTCGGCCACTTGAACATGGGCGCTGGGCGCATCGTGCAAATGGACATCACGCGCCTGGATATGAAAATCGCGTCCGGCGAATTTTTCAAGGAGCCATTGCTGCTCGACGCGATGCAGCGCGGCCGCACGCGGCAATTGCATCTGATGGGCCTCGTCAGTGACGGCGGCGTGCATTCGCATATCAATCATCTCTACGCGCTACTGCGCATGGCGAAAGAGAATAAAGTCGAGCGCGTCTTCGTCCACGCCTTCATGGACGGCCGCGACACGCCGCCGAATTCAGGCATAGAGTTCCTGCAGCAGCTCCAAAAAAAGATGCGCGAGCTGGGCGTGGGCGAAATCGCGACCGTTAGCGGCCGCTATTATGCGATGGATCGAGACAATCGCTGGGAGCGCATCGAGCGTGCCTATCGCGCCATCGTGCACGGACACTCCGAAGCGAAATTCGACGATCCGATTGCGGCCATGCGCGCGAGCTACGAAAAATCAGTCACCGACGAATTTGTCGTGCCCGCGGTGATCACGACAAAGGTAGTCCCCGGCAAGCCCGCCGCGCCGCGCGCCGTGATTCGCAACGATGATGCGGTGATCTTCTTCAACTTCCGCGCTGACCGCGCCCGCCAAATGACTCGCGCTCTGGTCGAACCGGATTTCAAGCAGTTCACCGATCTCGAGCGGCCGAAAAATCTTTGCTACGTCGCCTTCACGCAATACGAAAAAACATGGCCGTGGTTGCGCTACATTCAAGGACCGGAAAAGCTCGAGCATATTCTTGCGCAGGTGTTCGGCGAAATGGGTTTCAGAAATTTACGTTGCGCGGAGACCGAAAAGTACGCACACGTCACTTATTTTTTCAACGGCGGCATCGAAAAGGCGTTTCCCGGTGAGGAACGCATCCTCGTGCCTTCGCCCAAAGTTCCCACGTATGATTTGCAACCGGAGATGTCCGCGGCCGGCGTGACGGATGCCGTCGTAAAAGCAATCGAGAAAGGCGACTTCGACGCCATCATCATGAATTTCGCCAATGCGGACATGGTCGGCCACACGGGAAAACTCGAAGCGACGATCAAGGCTGTTGAGACCGTCGACCAATGCTTGGGGCACATTTACAAATCTCTCTCGCCTCGCGGCGGCGCATGGATTATCACCGCCGATCACGGCAACGCAGAGACAATGATCGATCCCGTCACTGGCGGTCCGCACACGTACCACACCACGAATCCTGTGCCCTTCATTTTGCTATCGGAGGACAATCACGCGCGCTTGCGTCCCGGCGGTTCCTTGCGAGACATCGCGCCCACGCTCCTCGCCATTTTGAATATTCTAGCGCCAAAGGAAATGACTGGCCGCGATCTGCGCGCAGCTTCAAAATGAATGACGTCCAAACCGCGTGAAAAACCCATGAACAGACCAGCACCTAAAGATACCAAGCTCCTAATTTGCGTTTGGCATGCGTTCACGTTATGGCGCCCGCCGCAGGATATGGACGAGCGAATCAGGCGGCGTTGGCCGGACTTGAACGTGGTCCATTTGCCGGGCTACGAGCACGTAATCGACGAGCTGCCGGACACAGATATTTTGGTTGGTTACTCATTGCGTCGCGATCAATTTGCGCAGGCAAAAAAACTCAAATGGATTCACTCCACGGCGGCGGGCGTGGGCCAACTCATGTATCCGGAGCTTCGACGCAGCAGCATTGTGTTGACCAACGCGGGGGGAGTACACGCCGTTCCCATGTCCGAGCATTTGCTGGGCACGATCATCGCGCTGGCGCGGCGTTTTCCAGACGCGATGCGCTATCAGTCGCAGAGTCATTGGGCCCAGCAAGAATTATGGGACGCGAAGCCACGGCCGCTCGAACTGGGTGGGCGAGTGCTGCTTATCGTTGGTTTTGGCGCCACGGGTCGCGAACTTGCGCGCCGCATCCAGCCGCTCGGGATGAGGATCTGGGGCATTACACGTTCGGGGCGCGGCGACGCGCAGCTTGCCGAACGGATTCTCCCAGCGGAAGAACTTGCGAATGTGCTGCCGCAAGCGGACTTCGTCGTACTGGCGGCGCCGGAAACTCCCGAAACGCGTCAAATGATCGGAGCGAAGGAATTCGCGCTGATGAAGCGTGAGGCATATCTGATCAACGTGGCGCGCGGCACTCTTGTGGATCAGGCGGCACTGGCGGAGGCCCTGCGAGCTCGCACAATCGCAGGCGCAGCCATCGACGTCGCCGAGGAAGAACCATTGCCGCCGGAGAGCCCGCTGTGGAAGCTCGACAACATTTTCATTACTCCACACGTCAGCGCGGTGACGGAACGCATGTGGACACGCCAGATGGACTTGCTGATGGAAAATCTGGAAAGATGGTTCGGCGGCCGGGAACTCATCAATCAAGTTGATCTTCAGCGCGGATACTGAATCAACTCTGGTTTGTTTCACTTTTCCTGCGGCGTTATTCCTATTTCTAGTCTCCGGTTTCGGCCTTCGTCGCCAGGTATCCTTCGCGTGCGTAGACCACCACCTTCTTTGCTTTCCCCTTCTTGTTTTGAACCATCAGCGGCTCGCCTTTGTCGTCCACTACTTCCACTTTGATCTTGTGATATTCTCCATCGCGCGCGGACTCCGGCGGAACATAGCCGAGGGAATATTGATTGCGCAGAAATTCGACGACGGTATTGAAAATGTCGGGCATTTCGCCTTCGAAGCGTGGAAACCAGGCAAAGCCGCCCGTAAGTCTTCCGAAATAGTTCATTTCATTTTTCTGTTGAAGATAGCCGACAGACTCGCCATTCGGATTGCCGACCTCCAGCATTTCAGCGGCTCCCACGCTGAAGACCGTGACGTTGGTCTGCTTGAGCACGTTGTACGTTTGGTCGAGCGTGTGCTTGCTGAAAGTATCCGCCCCGGTACCAACCAACAGAATCGCTTTCTTGCCCTGCACATCCTTCAGGCGATTGATCGTATCGATAAGCGCATCAAACGTATTCGCTTCGCTGAAGCCCGGAAAATACAGGCTCAAGATTGCGTTTTGGACTTCTTGTTTGTTGTGCGTGAAGTCCACCAGAATATGCGGCTTCAGATCAAACGTGACCACGGCGATCCAATCCTTTGGGCCGAGATGTTCGGCGAAGCCATACGCCAAATACTTCGAGTAATACGCAAAGATGCCACCAAAACGCGCGCTGAACTCGAGCAGAAGGACGATGGTAATCGGCGCATCATTCGGCTGAAAATTCGTGACCGGGACGGGCTCATTATTATCGAGGATGCGGAAATTCCCCTGCTTCAAGCCCGTGATGATGTTGCCGTCCTGGTCGGTGACAACCGTATTCACTTGCACCAACTGCGATTGCACGGTGATGGAATATTGCGGCTGTTGCTGTTGTGGTTGCGGTTGTCTTTGCTGCGGCTGAGCAGGCGGCTTTTGCTGGCCCGGTATTTGTGCGAAGACGTTCGGCGGCACGATTAGCGCGGCCGTGACCGCCGCAATGACAACCCAGCGCAGCACCGCGTTCTGTCGCATGAACTGAAACCCTCCGTGCACGATAGGATGTAGAAACACCCCGCGGGGATGGTCGATTCTTTAGCCACAGACCTTTGCCGTCCACCGCGTCCCGCGAAATCGCCATGATAGTATGAACTCGGCGTTCGTGCTGAAAATTTACCGCACTTATGGAGATTCGGATGCGATGGAAGTCTGGATTTGTCTTCGCCCTCATTCTGCTTGCCGGCGCCGCGGGCGCCGCTGAAACTGTATTTGCTCAAGCGCAACCTTTGCAAACACAACCGCCCCCGCAAACCGGAGCGCTGGATTTTGAAAAATTGTATATCGATGCTTTGGGCTGGCTGCAAGGAATGATTCGCATAAACACCACGAATCCTCCCGGCAATGAAATGGTTGCGGCGAAATATCTTGCGGACATTCTGCAAAAAGAAGGAATACCCGCGGAGACCTACGAAAGCACGCCCGGGCGTGGGATTTTGATTGCGCGGCTCTCGGCAAATTCGATGCCGGATCCATCACGCGCCCTGCTGCTGCTGGGACATTTGGACGTAGTGGGCGTCGACAAATCGAAGTGGCAGGTCGATCCATTTGGCGCCGTGATTCAAAACGGATATCTCTACGGCCGCGGCGCGATTGACGACAAGGGCATGACCATCGCCAACGTTGCTGTGATGGTCGCATTGAAACGTTCCAACGTGCGTCTCACCCGCGACGTCATTCTCCTAGCCGAAGGCGACGAAGAACAGGGCGGCCAGGCCGGAATGAAATTTGCCTTGGACAAATACTGGGAGAAAATCGCCGCCGGCTATTCCCTGAACGAGGGCGGCCGCGTAATTGTAAAGAATGGCAAGGTGCAGTACGTGGGCGTCCAAGCCGCGGAAAAAGTACCGGTGGACGTCACCGTGACGGCCACGGGCACTTCCGGACACGGATCAGTCCCGGTGCCGGATAACGCCATCGTGCGTCTTTCGGACGCGATTGGCAAAATCAGCGCTTACCAAACGCCGTATCAGTTTACGCCCGTGACCGAAACTTATTTCGAGCAGCTCTCGACGGTAATCGATCCTGAAATCGGAAAATGGATGCGCGCGCTCGACAACCCGGTGCGCTCCGACTTAGCGGAGAAAAAAATCTCCGAAGCGAGCCCCGTTTGGAATTCCATGATGCGCGACACGATTGCTCCCACGATGTTGAACGCAGGCATCCGGCCAAACGTCGTGCCTTCCGAAGCGCAAGCGACGTTGAATGTTCGCTTGCTCCCGGGAAATTCAATCGACGGTCTGCTGCTCAATCTGAAAGGCGTCGTGAACGATCCCAAGATTACATTTCACGCCGATACATCAGTTGGCGAAGCGGCCCCGTCGTCATCTCTCGACAGCGAATTGTTCAAGACGATTCAGCAGGCCACGCAAGAGGAATTTCCCGGCGTGCCGGTGGTGCCCATGATGTCCACGGGTGCGACCGATTCGGCGTATCTGCGGCTGCGCAATGTTCAAGCGTATGGGCTGCTGCCGTTTCCGCTTACCGAAGAAGACACGTTGCGAATGCACGCGGACAACGAGCGTATTCCGCTCGATTCGTTTCGTAAGGGAATTGAATTTCTCTACCGCGTCGTCAGCGATTTCGCAGTGGCAAAATAAACTACGGCGAACCTAAATTAATTGACCCAATTGTCAGGAGGCGGGGGAGGCTCGTCGCGGTGGCGCTTCTGGTAGACCTCGAACTTGCGGAGCATTCGCCGGCGCTTCCAATCGGAAACGCGATTACGGTAAGAATAAAGATATGAGCCTCGCCGCAGATAAAGATAGCCCACGAGCATGCCGCCGAGATGGCAGATGTGGCTGACGTTGTCTCCACCTGCGCCCAGCGTGCCAAAAAACTCGATCACGACCATGATCCCAACGTAGACGCGCATCGAGATCGCCACGGGGAACGGAATCAGCAGAACCCGCATCTGCGGAAACAAAACAGCCGCCGCAATCAGCACGCCGTAAATCGCGCCGGACGCGCCGATCGTCGGAATGGTCGAGGTGTTCAAGCCGTGCGGATCCAGAATCGTCTTCACGATCACGTTGATAACGCCGGCGCCGATGCCGCAAAGAAAATAATAAATGTAGAACCGCCGCTGACCCCACGCCCGCTCGACGCTGCGCCCAAACATCCACAGCACGAACATGTTGATGAGGATGTGCCACACGCCTTCGTGCAAAAAAAGATATGTAAACGGCTGCCAAATGAAGCCATGAATCGCATACCTCGGCACCAAACCGAAATACAAGAGCCAGAAATTCCATCCAGCCGGTCCAAAAAACACGCGGGACAATTCCTGAAGAAGAAAAACGGCGGTGCAAGCAAGCACTAGGAACTTGATCGCGGGCGTGATGGACCAGTCCCAGTCGAACTGAAAGCCGGAAGAGCTTGTGGAATAGCGACGCATAGTAACCAAATCAGTGTAAGCGGCAAAAGCTGCGGAGTCAAAACGGGGCGAAGTTTAGAGGGGAAACTGCCTCAAAAGGACAAAAAAGGAGGCTCTTTAAAAAGGCCTTATACTGGACACAGGTGTCAGTCTAGTTGCTCAAAGAGTTAACACGCTGGTGACCCCCGGACCACCTTGTGCTCAGTCTCACCGCTCTTCGTTGACGGGTGTGGCCTCGATTGGAATTTTAGGCGATGGCCGTTTCGCACCGGGCTCTATCGTGGGAATTTCGTTACTCCATCTTGCGCCGCGCGAAATAGTATTGCGTGCCACCGAGGATCGCGAACATCAGCACTGCGAAAATGCGATTGCCGGCGAGCGCGCCCAGCACGTGCGGGCCGATATGCAGGAAATGTTCCGGCAGGAAGTGATATTTGAAATTCGGGTCGCCAAAAAGATAAATCACAATTCCGAGAAGGCCAAAAATTCCTCCCCCTGCGATCAACCCGCTGGCATAAAGAGGCCCAGGGCCGATTTCGCTATCGGCCGTGCTCTTATCTTTCGCGCCCCGTTCGGCCAGCCATCTCACCACGCCTCCCGCAAAAATTGCCATGGTCGTATCAATCGGCAGATATGCGCCAACGGCAAACGGCAGCGAGCGTATGCCGAGCAGTTCAATCGCGATAACCAGAAACACGCCCACGAGCACCAGCCGCCACGGAAGTTGGCGCTGCAAAATCCCGTTGATTACCGTCGCCATCAAACGCGCTTGCGGAGCGGAAGCCTTTTCGCTCCCGATGCCGTGGACCCACTGAATATCGACCTCGTGCGCCGCCGAATCGTAAAGATAGTTGCCGTCGGGCACGACGTGCGAGCCGATAGCGTTCAACAGAACATAATTTTTCCCCGCGTGAGCGAAACTCTGATTTTGGATGCTAACGCCGGAGGGCAGTTGATTAATGTCCAGCGCGATGTGCGCGGGCTTGTATTCCTCCAGGCCCACGTTCATCAGATTCAGCGTAGCGCCCACCGCGAACACCGAAACCATCACGCCAATCATCAACGCGAGCTGCTGCTTCGCGGGAGTCGCGCCCACTAGATAACCTGTTTTCAAGTCCTGCGAAGTGCCGCCGGCATTGGACGAAGCGATGCACACCACGCCGCCAATCGTCAGCGCCAGCACCGAAAACGCGCTCCCGGTCCAGCCCAGCACCAGGAACATCGCACACGTCGCCATCAGCGTCGCAATCGCCATTCCGCTGATGGGATTCGACGAGTTGCCGATCAATCCGCAAATCCGCGACGACACCGTGACGAACAGAAATCCGAATACCACCACGAATACCGCCGCGATCAAATTCTGAAAGATTGTCGTGGCCGCTCCGGGGATGGGACGGAACGTCAGCAGCGCCCACATCATCGCGATAATCGCCAGCGATCCAAGCACGACAACCTTCATCGAGAAGTCGCGGTCCACACGCCGCATGGCGGTATTCACAGCGCCCATCGCGCGGCTTTCGCGCATGTCCTTCAGTCCGGCGGCCAGCGCGGAAACGATTGTCGGCATCGTCTTGATCAGCGTGATCACGCCCGCCGCGGCCACGGCACCCGCGCCCATCGGACGAATGTACGACCGGTACAAATCATCTGGGGACATCTGCCCGATGGGAATCAGTCCCGGGAAAAGTGGCTGCGTCATCAACCCACCGAAAAATTTTATCGCCGGCATCAGCACCAGCCACGAAAAAACGCCGCCCGCAAAAATCACGCCCGCAATCCGCGGCCCGATGATGTACCCAACTCCCAGATATTCCGGCGTGATGTTCGCGCGAAACGACGCGCCCGGCAGCCACTTTGGCTGGACTTCCGGCGTGTCGCGCCAGAATCCCATCGTCTCCATCAAAAACGCGTACGCGCCGCCAAGCCCAAATCCCCAGAAAACGCGGCTGGCGAACGATCCGCCTTTGTCTCCCGCCACCAGCACGTCGGCGCACGCCGTGCCTTCGGGATACAACAGCGCACCATGCTCCTTGACGATCAATTGCCGGCGCAGCGGAATCATGAACAACACGCCCAGCCACCCGCCCAGCAGCGCCAGAAAAAACACGCTCCAGTATTCCAGCGGGAAGCCCAGAAAAATCAGCGCGGGAAGCGTGAAAATCACGCCGCCGGCAATTGACTCGCCGGCCGAGCCAGTTGTCTGCACAATATTATTTTCGAGGACGGTTGCTTTGCCGAACGCGCGAAGGATGCTGATCGAGAGCACCGCGATGGGGATTGACGCGGATACAGTCAGCCCGGCGCGCAGTCCGACGTAAACCGTGATCGCGCCGAAAAACAATCCCGCGAAAATCCCCAGGATGATGGCGCGCCCGGTGAACTCCGGAATCACTTTCTCGGAAGGAATATAAGGATGAAACTCGCCAGGCGGTGCTATCGAACTCCACGGTTTGGACGCCACGCAGTACCTCCGAGGCTTGGTTGGCAGGCACGAGTCGCAAGCAAGCGCAGAATGCTTTGCGACGAAGAATCTCCGCCGTCAGTGGCCTATTCACAGCAAAGCCACCAAAACGCACCGCAAGGTAGCATTAGATAGCACAGGAGGCAAGCAACTCGGACGAAACGCCTGCAGAAACGGCCAATTTGCGCGCTAGCCTAGTAGTCCTATTGCTCTCTCCGAAACGAAACTCCAAAGTATACCCACAAACCGATTGACAAGTTATCGCCGCACGGATAGCGTAGCCGTCAAGTTATCCAGGAAGTACGGCTCATTGGGGTGTGCCGGCTTCGACATGAATACCGAATCACATGCAAAGCTTACTCCGATTTCACACATGGAGTGTCCCATGGCTTCAACACAGCGCGTATTGCCTGCAGTTCTCCTTTTTCTGGCAGTTTGTCTGTTGATCGCTCACCCGTCTGCCACACGAGCCGGCGGTGATGAGTGGTTGCCCATCAATCCGGCCGACCTCGCGCTGAAGGACAACCCCGCGAGTCCGGGCTCAAGTGCCATGATTCTTTATCGCGAAGAGGCAGTGGACGATTCGCATCACTTCGAATCCGAGTACTTTCGCATCAAGGTTTTCACTGACGCCGGGAAAAAATGGGCTGACGTCGAAATCCCCTATTCCAAGGGATTCGAAAATGTAAAAGACGTCCGTGCGCGTACAATTCTTCCCAATGGTTCGATCGTCGATTTCTCCGGAAAAGTCTACGACAAGGTCGTCGTCAGGTCCGGCGGACTCAAAATTTTCGAGAAAACCTTCAGTTTGCCGGACGTCCAACCAGGTTCCATAATTGAGTATAGATACCAGGAGCCTTTCGACCCCGAGCAATACTTTGCCGTGATGCGATGGGATGTCCAGCAGGACCTCTATACCAGAGAAGGCAAATTCACCTTTACGGAGCTCTCGAATCCGCAAGAGACCGGCTTTCAATATTTCGCTTGGAGAACCCTGTTCCTGCCTCCCGACGCGCGGCCTGAACGGCAGCACAACGGGAGCTACACCCTCAACGTGCATGACATTCCAGGATTGGCCGATGAGCCTTATTCGGTGCCTAAAGACATGCTTCGAAGCCGCGTCGAGTTTTATTACACGCAGCAGAGCAAGGAATCGCCCGACGAATTCTGGAAGACCACGGGAAAGGACTGGGGCAAAAGGCTCGATACTTTCGTCAATAAAAAGAGCGCCCTCGAAAGCGACTTGGCGCAAACCATTCACCCAAACGACTCGCCGGAGACCAAGCTGCGTGAAATTTACTCTCGCGTTCAGAAGATCCGGAATCTTTCGTTCGAGCAGGCGAAGACGGCAGAGGAGCAAAAACGCGAGAAGATCTCCGCCAATAACAATGTGCAGGACGTTCTAAAACACGGGTATGGAACTTGGCAGGATATCAATGCCCTGTACGTTGGGCTCGCGCGTGCCGCGGGATTCGATGCGACCCTCGTATACGTCGCTCCTCGCGATCGCACGCTGTTTTTACCGAATTATCAGGATACAAGTGAGCTCCAAACGGATGTCGTGGACGTCAAGCTCGCCTCCCAGGACGTCTATCTGGATCCAAGCTCACCTCAATATCCCTACGGATTAATTCCGTGGTACGAAAATGCAATGACCGGCTTGCGGGTCGACAAAGACGGCGGCGTGTTTGTCAAAATCCCTGTCGATGATGATTCGAATTCAGAAATTGTCCGCCATTCGACTCTCCGTTTGAATCCCGATGGCTCTCTTTCCGGAACGCTCGCGGTCGATTATACGGGCCAGGAGGGAGCGATCTGGAGATCAAGCGACCGGAATGATGACGACACAGGTCGCCGCAAGGATCTGCACGACGAGATTAAAAGTTGGTTGCCATCGAATGCCACCTTTACCATCACCAAATTCTCCGATTGGGATGACAACTCGAAGCCCGTCCACATTGAAGGAACCGTGACCATCCCGAGTGACAACACGCGCGCGCTTGGACGAATCATCTTGCCGTTGTCTCTGATTCAATCTCAAGTAGCGCGCTCGTTTACGTCAGCCCAGCGCGTGAACGACGTATATTTCCACTATCCCTTTCAAGAAAAGGATGACACCACAATCGAGCTCCCCATTGGCTACAAGGTCGAAAGCTTTCCAAAAGTCACCACTGTCACACAGGGAGCCATTCAATATTCGATTGTCGCCAGTACGCAGGGAAACACGGTGCATTTAACCCGCGAGCTCAAGGTAAAGGGAATTGATTTCCCGGCGAAGTACTACTCGGCGGTGCGGGCCATCTTCGACGCGGTGAAGGCGGGTGATGCGAATGACATGGTTCTCGAGGCATCCACTACAGCGCAGCACAATTAAGGCACTCGCACTCGCGTGTGTCGTCGGCCTCTGCGGCTTAGCGGCGGCAGCTAAGAATCATGCGCCTCCGTGGCTGACCGCGGCAGCTCAAGAGCAGATTCCGGAATATCCTCCGGATACGGTGGCTGTAACTCTGTTCGAGCAGCAGCAGATAACCATCGACGCCAATGGTCATGTTCAGACTCTGCATCGCGTCGCCTACAAGATACTTCGACCGGAAGCCCACGATACTTATGGCACGCTAGTTGTCCCTTTTGACAGCGAGACAAAGATTAAATCCATCAACGCCTGGTCAATTCCCCCCAGTGGCGATGTTTATGAGGTCGGCGCGAAGGAAGCCATGGAAACTGGTATTTCGCCAGACGCTCTTTATAGCGACGACCGCCAGAAGATTTTGTCCATTCCCGCCGCGGACCCCGGCAGCGTCATTGGTTATGAATATGTCCAGGAGGAGCGTCCCTACATTCGTGAAGAAGAATGGCGGTTTCAGCAAACGATACCCGTCTTGAAGGCTTCTTTCTCTCTGCAACTGGCGCCTGGATGGAAAATGGACTCGTACTGGGTGAATTATGCTGAGTCCAAGCCGCAAATTTCCGATCGCGGAAATTACGAATGGGATCTCACGAATATCCCGGCGCTGCCGCGCGGCCAGGATTTCATGCCAGCGTTCGACGCAGTCAGAGGGCGCTTGGCGATCGAGTATTATCAGCCCGTCAGCGCGGATGATCCTGTTACGTGGCAATCACTTGGCTCCTGGTACGGAAATCTCACCAAGGACAGCCGTCAGATAACTCCTGAAATTCAGCAAGAAGTGGCGCAATTAACGGCCAATGCTCACACGACTCTGGACAAAATCACGGCCATCACCAATTTCATGCACAGCCAGATTCGCTACGTGGCCATCGAAATTGGAATCGGCGGGTTCCTGCCGCATTCCGCCGATGTGGTTTTCCAGAACCGCTATGGCGATTGCAAAGACATGACCACGCTCGCCAGCGCCATGCTGGCGCAAATCGGCGTCAAATCGTATTACGTTCTGATCGACGCGGATCGCGGCGTGGTTCTGCCGAATGTTCCGACCTTGCATGTGGACCACGTGATTCTTGCCATTCAACTGCCGCCTGATGTTCCAGCAGACAATCTTTACGCCACAGTGGATGATCCAAAGCTGGGCAAATTGCTGTTCTTCGATTCAACCGATCCGCACTGTCCGTTGGGGTATGTCCCCGCCTCGTTGCAGGATAACTACGGCATGGTCGTCACGCCAGTGGGCGGCGAACTGGTCAAGCTCCCTCTGCTTCCACCGGCGACGAATCGCCTCATGCGCGTCGCGCAGTTCACTCTCAGCCCGTCAGGCGATCTCTCCGCGCAGGCCCAGGAAGTCCGTTGGGGAGCGCCCGCCGAGGATTTGCGCTGGACGCTTCTTGATGCCGCGCCGAAGGATCGCGTCAAGGTGGTCGAAAATTTCCTCAGCATCTTCCTTACAAATTTTCAATTGACGAAAGCCGCGCTGGGCAATCTGGATGTTGCCGACAAGAATTTGATCGAGACTTATAACTTTGTCGCGCCCAATTACGCCAAACAGGCGGGAGACCTGCTCATCGTGCGGCCTTGCGTCCTCGGTGAAAAAGAACTGACTTTCGATCCGGAGAAGCCCCGCCAATATCCCGTCGAGTTTTCCACCTCCACGCTCGACACGGATCAGTTCAGCATCACTTTACCTCCCGGATACGCTCCCGAGCAAATGCCTCCTCCGGTGAACATCAGCGATTCTTTTCTTTCGTATAAAAGCGAAACGAAATTGGTCGGCAATGTTTTGCAATACACGCGAAGCTACGAACTCAAGACCGCCGTCGTTGCGGTCAAGGATTTGCCCCAGCTCAAGCGCGATTTTCAGGCCATTTCCCTCGACGAGCGCCAGCTCGCTGTGCTCCACCACACCTCCCCGTAAGCCGCATCGATCCGGACGGCCACGGGGTTGGAATTGCACGTGCTCGGGCATCACCACATAGCCCACGAGAGAAAACTGGTGGCGATTTCTTATCTCTCCCAGCGCCTGCATAAAAAGATTTCGTGCGCGGACTGTGCCCAGCAGTTTTTGTCTCCGATGGCAACTGAACGCAATGCACGCACACCGGCAGACCGTTGGGTGCCGAATCGTTCCTGTGTTCGCTAGAGGATGCTACGCAACGGCGGTTGCGGCAGCAGAAAGGCGGACGGCCAAGGCGTGTCGCAGAGGATGGCAGGCAGGCTACACTTGGT
>DASYYR010000101.1:0-29921 GCA_035933575.1 Candidatus Acidiferrales bacterium
AATGAACCGCTTCCCGGCCAGCGCGACCGTGACCACGAGCACGATGCATGCGCTGCCGATGACAACGCCGAGCATGGTCAGCATCGCGCGCAGTTTGTTTGCGCGCAACGAATCCATTGCTAGATTCCAGGTTTCTTCCCAGACCACGTTTTCAGCCTTTTCCCGAATGGCTCGCGTTGCGGCCACTATAGCAAATTAGAAATCGTCTCCGACCAATATTTCTTGACGCCGCACGCGCACGTCATTACGATGCGTGTGGAGACTTCTGGGACGCCTGAAAAACCTCAGGACACGTCAAAGCGCAAGATTGACAACGAAAGAATGACTGAAAGCAAGCGCGTTGCGGTCATTGGGGCCGGGCCTGCAGGTCTCACCGCCGCCTACACACTCTCGAAGCGAAATGTGCCTGTAGTTGTTCTTGAAGCCGACCATACTGTCGGCGGCATCGCCCGGACGGTGAACTACCGGGGCTACCTCTTTGACATCGGTGGACATCGTTTTTTTACGAAGTGGGATGAAGTCAATCAGTTATGGCGCGAAGTCCTGGGCAACAAGCTCCTGGATCGTCCGCGTTTGTCCCGCATCTACTACCGGAAAAAATTCTTTCACTATCCCTTAAGACCAAAAAATGCACTTTTTGGACTGGGTCCGACTGAAAGCGTCCGGATCGTCGCCAGTTACCTCTGGGCGCAGGTGACCTCCAACGGAAACGAAAAAAATCTGGAGCAATGGGTGACGCACCGTTTTGGCCGACGCCTATACGAGATTTTCTTTAAGACGTACACCGAGAAGGTCTGGGGAGTGCCTTGCACCGAGATCGGTGCAGAGTGGGCCGCCCAACGGATCAAGGGACTATCGCTGACTTCAGTCGTTCGCAATGCTTTTCGGAAGCCAAAAAACTCGAAGATCAAGACCTTGATCGATCGTTTTCTGTATCCTGAGCTCGGCCCTGGCCAGATGTGGGAGCTTCTCACCGATATCTTGAGGCAGCGAGGGTGCTCAGTGCTGCTTGATCGTCCGGTCGTGCAAATCCACCACCAGAACGGCCGAGTCACGCATTTGTTAACGCAGGGCGCCCACCTCCAGGAGCGTTTTGAAGCTTCGCATTTCATCAGCTCAATGCCGATCCGCAACCTGATTGATGCGCTCGAACCGGCCCCGCCGAAGGAAATCCGACAGGCGGCGAACCGTCTACGCTATCGCGATTTTCTCATTGTGAGTCTTGTGCTGAACCGCAAGGACGTCATGCCCGATAATTGGATCTACATCCATGAGCCGGGAGTGCGGGTCGGACGAATTCAGAATTTCAAAAACTGGTCTCCGGCGATGGTCCCCGATTCCAACAAGACCTGTCTTGGAATGGAGTATTTCGTTTTCGAGAACGACGATCTATGGTCAAGTGCTGACGACAAACTGATCGAACTCGCGAGCCGAGAGATTGTCCAGCTCGGCCTGGCGCGGCCTGAGGAAATCGAAGACGGAACGGTGGTCCGCATGCCGAAGGCTTATCCGATGTATGACAGCGGTTGGTCAGGGCAAGTGGACACAATACGCCGCTACATCGCGGAGAATCTCCCAAATCTGCAACTCGTGGGGCGGAACGGGATGCACAAATACAACAATCAAGATCACTCCATGATGACTGCAATATGCGCCGCCAGGAATGTTCTTGGGGCAAACTATGACTTGTGGGCAATTAACACCGAGCCCGAGTATCACGAAGAGGTACGCGAGAAGACGGAGGCCTGTAGCTCGACGCCATGATGTTACGTCTTATCCAGCAGTGCGAGACGCAGGCTCTCTGTTCGTTGTTCTCCGTTGAAACTGTCGTAAAAATTTACAGGGCCCGCTGCTTCCTCACGACGCTTGCCCAATCCGGGACAGCCGAGTGAAACGTAAAGAAATAGCCCTTCTCCTGCTGCTGACTTTTGCTGCGTTGTTTATTCATGGCTACCATCCAGCGGCGGAAGACAGCGAAATTTATCTCCCAGGCATTACCAAAATCCTTCATCCTTCTTATTATCCTTTTGGCCAAAATTTCTTTGAAGCACAGGACCGCCTGACACTATTTCCGCGACTCGTTGTCTGGTCCGTGCGGCTCATGCATCTTCGCCTCGATTGGGCTCTTTTTTTATGGCATCTCGCCTCGATCTTTCTTCTTCTGCTTGCCTGTTGGAGAATTGCTTCAAAATGCTTTGCCACCCCGGCGGGACGCTGGTGTTCTGTGGCCATGGTCGCTGCACTGCTCACGCTGCCCGTCGCGGGCACGGCCCTTTACATCCTCGATCAGTATGCGAATCCGCGCTCGATTTCTCTTTTTGCAGTCCTGTTCGCGGTCGACGCCGCTCTTGAAAAGAAATATTTGCGCACGGCTCTCTGGCTGATCTTTACCGCTGCCATTCACCCTCTCATGGTTGTTTTTGGCTTGGTATTTATTGTTCTGCTCATTCCCAGAAAGAAGACAATGTCCACCGCCATGTCCGACTGGACGACCCTGTTTTTCGTGGGATTCCCGTTCAAGCACCCTTCGCCCGCCTACTGGGAGTGCCTTCAGCAGCGGCGAAACTTCTTCTTGCTCCGCTGGCACTGGTACGAGTGGCTTGGAATTCTCGGTCCCCTCGCTCTGCTCTGGTGGTTTAGCCGGATTGCAAAGAGGAAGGGGCGCCCGGTGTTTGAAACTTTGAGTCGCGCGCTTTTCTTCCTGGAAGTGATATGCCTGGTCGGCGGCCTGCTCATTGCAATTGTTCCTAACTTCCGCATTTTTGCCGCCTATCAACCAATGCGGGGCCTGCAACTCGTCTATGTCTTCCTGATAATTTTTTCCGGCGGACTGCTCGGCGAAACACTTCTGAAGAATAAGCCGCTGCGCTGGCTGTTGTTGTTCGTTCCCCTTTGCGCTGGGATGTGCTTCGCGCAGTTCCAGCTTTTTCCCGACGGCCAGCACGTCGAGTGGCCTGGCGCGGCTCCGAAAAATTCGTGGGTGCAGGCATTCCTATGGATCCGCGCCAATACTCCAGAAAACGCCATCTTTGCTCTCGATCCCAATTACATGGCTCTGTCCGGGGAAGATCATCAAGGGTTCCGCGCCATTGCCGAACGGAGCCGCCTCGCCGACACCAATAAAGATTGGAGCGTGGCCGTACTTTACCCGTGGCTGCCACTCGCTGACGATTGCCTGGCGCAGACGCAAGCCGCGAACGGCTGGAAAAGTTTTGGTGCTGGCGATTTCTCCCGTCTGGAAAAAACCTATGGAGTCACTTGGGTCGTCTTGCAGCAACCGAACCCGGCTGTCCACAACTGCCCCTATCGAAATTCCGCGGTCGAGGTTTGCCGTCTCAATTAGCTGCCGCGCATCATCCCTTTAGAGGGCCGGTCATTAAGACGCAGCGTTCAATTGGATCAAATAGCGGCGTATCGCATCCTGCCACGTGGGGAGCAGCGGAAGCCCTTCGCGTTTGAGGCGGGCATTTTCCAGTTGCGAATTGGCTGGCCGCCGAGCGGGGCGCTTTGTTTCTTCGCCGGTAATGGGATTCACCGGAACGCTTGCGAAGCCCGCCTGCCTCAAAATCTCCCGCGTGTAATCGATTCGCGTGGTGAAACCCTGGTTCGTCAGATGATAAATTCCGTGCGAACCGCGCTCGAGAATTCGTTCGATGCCGAGCGCTGCGTCGAACGTGTACGTCGGCGCGAACCGTTGGTCTTTCACGATCTGCAACGGCTGGCCTTTGCGCCCCAGCTCAACCACGAGCGATACGAAATTCTTGCGATAAGGGCCGAACACGCTGCAGACGCGCGCAATCCAGAAGCGCTGCAAATTTCCCTGCACTTCCCTCTCGCCTTTGAGCTTGCTGCGGCCGTAAACGCTCAAGGGCCGCGCCTCGTCTTCCTCCAAGTATGGTTCCGGCTTCGCACCATCGAAGACATAGTCCGTGCTGATGTGCATCATCGGAATGCCAAATCGTTTACAAGCGAGAGCAATATTTCGCGGACCTTCGGCGTTGACTCGAAATGCCAACTCGGGCTGACTCTCGCAAGCGTCAACGTCCGTGAAGGCAGCTGCATTCACCACCGCATCCGGCTGGGCCATCTCAATCGCATGCGCCATCGCTATACCGTCGGTGATATCGGCTTCGCGGTGGTTCGCGGCAAGAATTTCGTGACGAGGCGCAAGCACTTCGGCCAGCGCGCGCGCCAACATTCCTTCTTTGCCAGTAAGGAATATTTTCAAGGAGATTTAGAGTTGGGCGAGAGTGGCTCGCCGCTTTACGTAAAATTTTTCGTAGTAGGCCTGGTATTCACCGCTTTTGGCTTCCTGCACCCAATCGGAATGGGTGCGGTACCAATCCACCGTGTGCTTAAGACCCGCGTCGAGTTCGACCTTTGATTCCCAGCCGAGCTCACGCCGGATTTTCGAATCGTCGAGGGCGTAGCGCCGGTCGTGTCCGGGGCGGTCCTGCACGAATTCGATGAGACCATCAGGAGCATTCAGCAGTTTCAACAGACTGCGGACGATTCCGATGTTCGGTACCGGACGCCCAGAGCCTATGTTGTAAATCTCTCCCATGCGGCCCTTTTCCAGCACAGCGTCGAGCGCCCGGCAATGATCTTCAACGAAGATCCAATCGCGCTCATTCAATCCATCGCCATAGACAGGCAGCTTTTTCCCGTCGATGGCGTTGGAAATCATCAGCGGGATCAGCTTTTCCGGAAACTGATACGGGCCGTAGTTATTCGTGCACCGCGTGATGACGGCGGGAAATTTGTGCGTCTGGACGTAACTGCGCACCAATAAATCAGACGCTGCCTTGCTCGCCGCGTATGGACTGTTCGGCGCAAGTTGCGATTGCTCCGTCGCCGATTCTTTCGGAGCCATGCTGCCGTAAACTTCATCCGTGCTGACGTGCAGGAAGCGGGGGATTTTCCCTTTGCGCGCCGCTTCGATCATCACCAGAGTGCCTTCGACATTCGCGCGGATAAATTCACGCGCCGCGGCAATGCTGCGGTCCACGTGGCTTTCAGCGGCAAAATGCACGATGGCATCGAAAGGCTCTTCGCACAGACGCTCCACGGCTTCCGCATCGCAGATGTCGCCGCGCACAAATCTATAATTCGGCTGCGTCTCAATATCGGCAAGATTTTGGAGATTGCCAGCGTACGTGAGCTTATCAAAGTTGACGATTTCAGTGCCGGGATGCACGTTGAGAAAATAGCGGATGAAATTCGAACCGATAAAGCCGGCGCCACCGGTGACCAGAAGTTTCATTCTTAGCTTCCAGACGATTTGACGAAGGCGAAATTCCGATTCTGGCTGAATTCGCGAGACGCTAATCGAGTCATTGCAAGCGATACCTGACAGGGTTTCGTGATGCCAGCATGGCGGAACGATTAGCGGCCGACCTTGCGTTCATTCCTTGCTCGCATTCTTCGTTTTGGCCGCGGCCTTCTGCTCGCCAGCCTTATTTGCTCCGCCTCTCGCCACCAAGTTGTTTGCCAGCAGCAGTGACTCGAACGTTCCTGCGTCAGTCCACCAGCCGTCGAGAACGCTATGCCTGAGCGAACCCTCCGCGAGATAGTGGTTATTCAGATCCGTGATCTCCAGCTCGCCACGGCCCGACGGCCTGAGCGTGCGAATTTTTTCAAAGACCGTCGTGTCATAAATATAAAAACCGGTCACCGCGAAATTGGACTTCGGCTGCTTCGGCTTCTCTTCGATGCGAACGATTTGACCGCCCTCGAACACAGGCACGCCGAATCTTTCTGGATGCGGCACTTCTTTCAAAAAAATATGCGCGCCGTGTCCCATTCGCTCAAATTCCTGACAACCTTGAGTAATATTCATCTCCAGAATGTTGTCGCCAAGCGCAACGCAGATAGAATGCCCCTCGGCGAAATGCTCGGCCAGCCGCAACGCGTCCGCGATGCCGCCTTCGCCCTCCTGATAAGCATACGAAAGATGCCGCAAATTAAAATCCTTGCCGTTGCCAAGCAGCCGCAGGAAATCTCCCGCGCTGTGTCCGCCGGTGACAAGCAGGATGTCGCGGATGCCTGCGTCCGCCAGCGTCTGCAGCGGATAAAAAATCATGGGCTTGTCGTAAATCGGGAGGAGGTGCTTGTTCGTAACGCGCGTCAGCGGAAACAGGCGCGATCCAGTTCCGCCCGCGAGAACAACTCCCTTCATTCCTGAACTCTCCTGGAGGCGCGGATAACCTGATCCGCGAATATCTAGTGAAGTGACTTTTCCAGTGCGTCGAGCTGCCTGCGCGCGTCTTTTCGGCGCGAATCAAGCTGCAGCGCCGCGCGATACTGTTCGGCGGCTGCCATCTTATTGCCTTCTTTCTCGTACAAACGCCCCAACCAGTAACGCGCAGCCGCGTGTGACGGCCAGTCGGTCCGCTGCGGCGAACTGGCAAGATACGACTTCAAGTCCTCTTCCGCAACCGTCAAATTCGTCCCGCTCAACACATGGGCTTGGCCGCGATAGAAAGCCAGGCGCGGGTCTCTTCCGTTGACCTGCGCTGCCGCATCGACGATTCTTTCCACTTCCCCGCCGTTGTTCTGCCCGGCATAATAATCGGCGATCTCCAGATACGGCCCGACGGTTTGAGGCTTCATCTGGAGCGCTGCATTGTACTCGGCCACCGCCTGATCGCTCTTGCCGACATGATTGAGGTAATCGGCGCGAGCGAGATGCCCGATGAGCGGGTCCAGCTTGCTAATCTCGTTCACCTGCGCAAGTGCGTCCTCATTGCTGCCGCCAACAATCCATGGCGCGTCGAGCAGATACTCTTCCAAGTCGCGCCGCGCCTCGATGTTCGAACCATCCGACTGGACTGCCGCCAGGAACTCTTTCTTCACGCGCCGCGCCAGCAAGAAACTACGGTCGCGATCCGCCTTCCCGCCATATGCGCGCCCCAGCCATTCATGGTACACGGACGAATTCGGAGTAAGCTGCAGTGCTTTTCCAAATTCGTTGATGGCGTTATCGTAGTCGCCCACTTCGATATAACAACGTCCCAGCCAGTAATGCGCGGGCGCATCAGCGGGATTCTGCGAGATCAAGGCGCGCAGTGTGTTCATCGCCATGCTGTAATTGCCCGCCTCAAATTGTCCCTCAACAGCACCTAAGCCGTCCGCCGAGGCCGCACGCGCCACAGGCAAAAGTAGAATCAAACACACTGCGATGGACCCGAAAAGCCGCTTCATTACTCTTTTACCTCCGCGGGATGTATGTTCATGCCGTCACGCAGCGTGATGTCGTTCGACAGGGCGACCCGGTCGCCGTTCTTCAAACCCGAAACCACTTCAAAGTCCGTTGGATTTGCAATGCCCACCTCCACATTTCGGCGGTGCAACGTGTTGTCCTCTACGACCAGCACGAAATGCTGCGGGCCGTCTGTGTGCACTGCGCCGCGCGGCACCACCAGAACGTTCTGCCGGCGGCTCACCTCGATCTTGACATCCACGTTGATGTTGGGTATCAGCTCCAAATTATCATTGGCCACGGAACAAAGCACCTCGCCGACGCTGCGTAGTTGCAAAGTTGTCACCTGCTTCGGTACGGACTCAGTCCGTCCGTTCCAGACGTGCCCCGGCAGCGCATCCCACTTAATGTCCACCGGCTGATTCGGCGCCAGCACTCCCAAATCCGGCTCGTCGACGAATGCCCGAACGCGCACATAATGAAGATCGGCCATTTCCGCGAGTACTTGTCCCACCTGGACGTAGTCGCCGGAATGCACGGGCAACGAATAGAGCGTCCCGTTAAGCGGTGCAATCACGGTGGCGGAGCTGACGTCATGCTGGAGAGTGGCAATCAAGTCGCGGTCGCGCTGGACGGTCAACCCGGCGCTTTGCGCACTGACACTGGCCTGCGCGGCCAAGGCTGCCTTCCTTTGTTCGAGCGTCTCAACGGTGGCCTGGGCTTGTGCCAATTTACTCGCGTTCTGGTTTAGTTCGTCCTGCGTCGCGGCCTTTTCGGCGACAAGTTGCGTCAGCGACTTCTGCGTTTCTTGCAAGCCCGCCAGGGCTATTTGCGCTTTCCGCAAATCGCCATTGATTTGCGCCAATTCATCTGCCGGCCCGCCCGATTGAGCAGCGCGGAGCTGCTCCTGAGCCACAAGGAGCTCAGCGCGTGTGTTGGCAAGCTGCGCCTTCGCGTTGTCCGCATTCAGCACAAGAATTACCTCACCCTTGTGAACCGTCTGGCCTTCCGTAGCCGCCACCTTGTCGACAAAGGTCACAAACTGCGCACGCGCAATGGCAGGCTCGATCGGCTCGACTTTGCCGTTACTGGCGATCGATGCGGAAAGATTCTCGCGTCTTACTTGCGCGACCTCAACTTCAGGAGCTTGGTCGCGGTTGGCGAGCACCAAGACAAGAGCCACCACCACGATAACGCCGATCAACCATCCGACCCATCGTCTTCGTCGTCCAGGTGCTCGTTCTGACACCAATAGAGGAATCCCCCAGAATTCGCCGAATTGTAGCAGACGGCTCCATCGCTTGCCTACGCCGTGACATTCGACGGCGATAAAGCGCCACTAGCGGTGATGCTATACTCACTTGCGGGGATGCCAGTCGTCTACGTGATCGGCGAAGACTGGACGCTCCGCGCTGGGGTTCGCGCCGAGTTGCGCGAGCGCGGCGTTGAGGCGCTGGGAATGGAGACTTCCGCCGATGCCAGCGCCGCACTTGCCGCAGGCCAGACGCCCTCTGCCATTGTCCTCGACGCGAACTCAAAGGCCGCGTCGGATCCAACCCTCCAAAAGCTGGTTGGACGCGTTCCCTCCGTCGTCGTCGCCTCCCGAACTTCGAGCGTCCGCCTTGGCTCGGCGACAAAAACCCTGTTCCGACCGGTGCAAATCCGCGCAATCGTCACCGCCGTGGTCGACTTGTTGAAGGGCCAAACAACCTGACCTCGGGATTGCAGGCTAGCAGTAATAGCCGTTCACACACGCGCCGTCTTTTACAGGAGTACTTCGCGAATTTAACAAACTTCCTCTTGTGCTCGCTCAAATTCAGCGTATCTTGCAGCGAGTGATTTGCCCCCAAGCCGGATTCAAAGAAAGGAGAAACTGATGAAAATCCTGGCCCGATTTGTTTGTGTATTTGCGGCCCTGGCCTCACTGATTGGGGTCGTCCAGAGTAGCTATGCCCAGATCTTGACGAGCGGCACCTCCAATGCCCCGGGTTATGTCCGGGTGCAACCGATCAACATTCAAGCCGTCACGCCCTTCACGCCTGGCACTGTTTTGGTAATGCCGCCGAACGGTGTCTCGCCATTTGCCGTCGCGAATTCTGCCAATTCGGGACAAAACGGTTCGGCCCCGTCCGGTGCCGCCTCGACCAACGCCCAGGCCAACGCGGGGAATATCGCCGGTTTGGCGACCATCCCTACATTTACCGGGGCGTTTGCCGCGCAAGCCGGGCCGAGCCTCGGCAATGTCTTCCCCTTCGTCATGATGGGAAATGATCCGTTGGCAGGGGGCACAACGAACATTCCAACGAAAATAACGGAAGTTTCGCTGCAACTGCTCAACGCCGACGGAAGCATCTTCACGACAGTTCCGTTCGCGCCGTTCGAGGACGCCACAACGGATTCGCCGAACTTCGCGAATGCCATGTACGATTCCTCCGGCCCCAGCACTCAGTTTTCGGATGCAATCCAGCGCGCCGAATTCTTTAATACGATGAAGCCGAATTGGCACACTGAGCTACAGCCGACCATCGTGAACCGCGTCACGATCACAGTTCCGTTCTTTGTGAACGTCCAGCTTGCCAACGGCACGATTATCCAGGCTCGATCGTACTTCACAGGCACGGCTGCAGATGGATCCACGTTCGTGCTGATGTTGAACCTGCTGTTCAACTTCTTCTACGACAATGCGTTTGTAAACGACATCAACGCGAATAATTTCACCACCGACGCCGTCAACATTGACATGTTTCCCAACACGTTTCTTTTCTCGCTCAATGTGAACAATCCGAACGTCCCTGGTGGCTGCTGTGTCCTCGGTTTCCACACATATTTTTACGAGCCAGGCGCCACGCCGCAACCGCGCTGGATTTCTCTCTTCGCGAGTTTCATCTCTCCCGGCCTTTTCGGCGCGGGATTTCAGGACGTAACCGGCTTGTCCCATGAAATCTCCGAGTCGTTCAACGATCCCTTCATCAACAACACAGTGCCCACCTGGCAGTTTCCTGGACAGCCTCCCGGCTCGACGGTCTGCCAGGGCAATCTGGAGACGGGCGACCCCGTTGAGGTTTTGCCGACCGCGACGATTCCCCTGACCTTGAAAGAAAAACAGGAAATCTTCACGTTCCACCCACAAAACGAAGCTCTGTTGCAGTGGTTTGAAATGGGTACGACGTCGAACGCCGTTAATGGCGCATTCAGTTACCCGAATGAGACGGTCCTACCACATTCGGCTGTACCTTGCCCATGACGGCCGATGGCGATTGATGTGACAGTTTGTGTTGAATGAATAAGAACAACCGAGGGCGCTGGCAGATTGTCCCCCAGCGTCTTTTTTCTTTGAGAAAGCCTCGTCGTTCGCGAGTTCGTGACCCTGCCACTCAGTCCTTCACCACGTCACTCACGAAAAGCAGCGGCGTAGAGCACGTTGCGCCGCGAAGTAGCCGCACATACCATGCACGCCGGGGCCCGGGGGCGTCGAGGACGAACAAAGGAAAATGCCAGGCAGCGAAGTGGAGTAGAGCTTCGCGCTCGGCCGCAGAAAGAACTGGCTCATTTCTACCGAGCCGCCTCCGATGTCGCCTCCGATCAAATTCGCGTTATGCGCTTCCATGTCGGAAGGGGCCATCACCGATCGCGCCAAAATGCGTTGCCTGAAGCCGGAAGCGAAACGCTCGACCTGATTTTCAATGCGTGCCAGCATGTCAACTCCGCTGCCATTGGGCACATGACAATAGGCCCACGCCGTGTGCTTGCCCACAGGCGCGCGGGTGGAATCAAACAGCGATGGCTGAGCGAACAAAACAAATGGCCGTTCGACGATCCTTCCTTGCGCCGAAGCACGCTCCGATTCGGCGATTTCTTCCAGCGTGCCGCCGATATGCACGGTTCCTGCGCGAGCGCATGCAGGGGCATTCCACGGCACAGGCCCATCGAGCGCCCAGTCGACCTTGAACACGCCCGGGCCATAACGATAATTCTCAAACGTGCGCCGTTCGCGTTCGTTGATTTTTCCACTGGCAATTTGAAGGAACTGCCGAGGCGTGACGTCGCACAACACAGCGCGCCCCGGCGGCAATTCCGTGAAACTTTTCACGCGATGTTCCGTGAAAATTTCGCCGCCCAACGAACGCAACAAATCGGCGACTGCGTTCGACAGCGATTGCGACCCGCCCGCGGCCAAAGGCCAACCGACGCTGTGGCAGGTGGTCCACATCAGCAGTCCAAACGCGCCGGACAAACTCCGTTCCAAAGGCAGCATCGAGTGCGCGGCCATGCCTGCGAACACGGCACGCGCGCGAACAGTCTTGAATTTGCTTCGCGCCAGTTTCGCCGCGGGGCGCAACGCATTCAAGCCAAAATGTGCGAGCGCGAAGGGATGCCGTGGAATGCGCGGCGGCGCTAGAATCGCGTCAGCCAGCTGTTCCCATGAATTTACGAGCGGACCAATCAGCGAGCGAACCGCATCCGCGTCTTCGCCGAATTGTCCAGCGCTTTCATCCAATGAACGCACCAACACCGCGGCAGTGCCGTCGTCAAACGGGTGCGCGAGCGATGCATCCGGTTGAATCCAGCGCAAACCAAAACGGTCGAGGGGCAGCGTGCGAAAAAACGGCGAACTGATTGCCATCGGATGAACAGCCGAGCAAATGTCGTGCACGAATCCTGGAAGCGTCAACTCAGCCGAACGAACGCCTCCGCCAATTGTCCGCGCCGCTTCGTACACCGCAACCGATTTGCCAGCTTGTGCCAACCTTACGGCGGCGGCCAGCCCATTGGGCCCCGAGCCAATTACAACCGCATCGCAGCTGCGTTGCAAATCTGCCATAAGCGCACGTTGACGTACGGCCGAAGTATCATAACTTAAAAGAAAGGCCAGGCCTTTGACTTACCCATCGCGGACTCGATAGAATCGCTGCGCCATTGGCTCCAATACAATCCCCAAAGGGAGTGCAACGATGAAGAAACTTTTTGGCCCGGGTGTGACGACAGTTCTCCTGGGCGTGTTTTTGAATACTTCCCTATTTTTCGCATCCGCGCCGTCAGCGACAGCGCAAATGCGCCGGAACCAGCAAAATGCACAGAACGAACCGAAAAACGAAGCGAAGCCGGAGGCAAAAAGCGAAACGCCGGCAGAGCAGCCAAAAGAAACATCCTCGGTGACCGACCACACGATTCGCATCGGCGGGGAAACAATTCCCTACAAAGCAACCGCCGGAACGATCCTTCTGAAAAACGACGATGGCGAGCCAACCGGCCTGATGTTTTACGTGGCGTATACGCGAAGCGACGTCAAGGACATGACGCGGCGTCCAGTCGCGTTCTTTTATAACGGCGGACCCGGTTCCTCGACGATCTGGTTGCACATGGGCGCGTATGGTCCGAAGCGCGTTGTAACATCCGATGCTACCGCGACACCGCCGGCGCCGTACAAGCTCGTCGACAACGAGGATTCCCTGCTCGACGTCACCGATGAAGTATTCATCGACGCCATGGGCACCGGATTTAGTCACGCCGTTGGCAAAGCGCACAACAAGGATTTCTGGGGCGTCGATCAGGACATGCGCGCCTTCGGCCAGTTCATCAACAACTATGTGACCGAAAACGATCGCTGGAACTCGCCAAAGTTTTTGATCGGCGAAAGTTACGGCACTTTCCGTTCAGCAGTAGTCGGAAATTATCTCCAATCACATTATGGCATGGACTTGAACGGTATCGTGTTGATGTCTTCCGTCCTTGACCTGGGCACGATTTCATTTTATCCCGGGGAGGATTTGGCTTACATACTCTACGTTCCCAGCTACGCGGCTACCGCCTGCTACCACAAGATACTGCAGGGCTGTCCCGCGAATCTCGACAGCATCGTCGACCAGTCGAGACAATTCGCATCGACGGAGTACGCGGACGCACTATTGAAGGGCGACACAATCAGCGATAGCGAAAAGGAAGCCGTAGCGAAAAAACTCGCGCAGTTCACGGGCCTCAGTGAAGATTATATAATGAAGGCCAACCTGCGCGTTAACCTGCCACAATTCATGGCGGAGCTGCAGCGCAGTCGCGGCCTGACAACGGGGCGCTTGGATTCGCGCTTTTCCGGACCCGCGGATGATCCGCTCGCTGAATACGCCTCGTACGATCCGCAATCCACTGCTTTGACCGGAGCCTACACGGCGGCGTTCAACGACTACATCCGCAAAGACCTGAATTATGGCAAGGACATGACCTACCTCGTGTCGGCAAACTTCGCGGGCGCGAGCTGGGACTGGAAGCACGGCGGCCGCGGTTTCGGATTTCCGGGCGCGCCAAACGTGGAACCTGATCTAGTCCAGGCCATGGTTTCGAATCCGCACCTGCACGTCGAGGTCGAGAATGGATATTACGACCTGGCAACTCCGTTCTACGAAACAGAGTACACGATGGATCATCTGGACTTGCCGCCCAGCCTTCGCAGCCACATTACGCTCAAATATTACGACGCCGGCCACATGATGTATGTCTACGATGCGGCCCACGCGAAGCTCAAAGCAAATGTCGCTGCTTTCATCGAAAATGCGTTGAAGCAGTAAGACAGCCTTCCGCTGCCGGCATCTCGATTTGCATGGACGCCGGCAGCGTTTTTCTCTCTTCAGCTGATTTTGTTCTCTCTCCAAAAAGTCGAAAATAGGCTTGTGTTTACCTAACGATTAAATATATACCATAAGTAAATGCTCGTCGATTTTTGTCATCGCCGGTCGCGTTGGTCTTTTCTTTTCCTGATCGTCCTGGCAGCCGGCGAATTCTGTTTCCTGGCAGCCAAAGTTCGGGTTGCGGAGGAGTGGAACGAGTCTTCTAATCCGAAGAAGTGGCTTGCGGCAGCGCGGCTCGAACCGGGCAACGCCCAATATTGGGAACAACTCGGGCTATACGACGAACTAAATCTTGAACAAAGGGACCAGTCCAGAGCCGCTGACTATCTGCGGCGCGCGGTGCGAATTGATCCTAGTTCCGCGCACTCGTGGCTTGAGCTTGCGGCTCTCGACGAAGATCGAGGCGATTTCTCCGCGGCAAAACGGGCATATGAAATGGCGCAATCGGATTTTCCAATTTCGCCGGATGTGGCGTGGCGGTATGGCAGCTTCCTGTTGCGCCAAGGCGATCTTTCCCGGGGATTCGCTGCATTGCGTCGTGCGATCGACAAAGAACCATCCCTCGAAGCAAGCGCGCTGGCGGAATCCTGGGCCGTCGATCCGAGCGCTGATTCGATCGCGGCCGCAGTGTTGCCCGAAAAGACTGCTTACTACGTCCGCGCCATTCGCTATTTTCTTTTACAAGAACAGACCGGTGCGGCACTGACGATGTGGACGCGGTTGCTAAAGTTAAATCAACCCGTCGCGATGACAGACTCTATCGATCTAATCGACGATCTGCTCAGTGAGAATCAAGTCAGCGAGGCGCATCACGTTTGGAATGAAGCCCTGCAGCGAAGTGGCTGGCTTGTTGCCCCAGATGCTGATGCTTCGCTCGTCTCTAACGGCGGATTCGAGCGCGATCTCTTGAACGGCGGTTTCGACTGGCGCGAATTGCCCTTTCGCGGAGCTTCCTACGATCTCGACAGCAGTGTCTTCCATTCCGGCCATCAATCGCTGCGAATCATGGTCGACGGCGCGGCGAATATCAATTTCCAACATATTTTTCAGTATGTGTACGTCGCACCGCACCAGCGGTATCGATTTCGTGCCTACCTGCGCACAGAAGGAATTTCCGGTGGGAACGGAATTGAATTCGATATTTTCGACCAACGCCATCCGGAGGAACTGCAAACCTTGACCCCCGTTCTCGCAGGCACCAATGGCTGGATGCCTGTGCGCGTTGACTTCGAGAGCGGTGCGGACACGCAAATGCTGGAGATTTTACTTCGCGGTGCATTAGGGCCAGCGTTTGACAGCCGACTGCGCGGAAGCGTTTGGGTGGACGACGTGTCGCTCACTCCCGTGAGACGGGGAATAATGAGCGCCACGCGATGAACGCGGAAGCGTGAGTGCCCGCCGATGAGCGCCATTCGCATCGGAATTTGCAGCCTGCTGGCATTTGCAGTACTTACCGACGGAGGCGTGCCCGACTGGAGCACCGCGGTTCTGGAAATTGCAGCGGCGCTATTATTCGTTTTGTGGGGAATCGTCGCGGTGCGCCAACGGCAAATAGATCTTCGACCCAATTGGCTGTATTTGCCTATCTTGGGCCTGATTGCATTTTGCCTGGCGCAGAAACTTTTCGGACTTTCGGCCTATCCCTATGCGACCAAGGTCGAGCTACTGAAATGGATTGCGTATTTCGCGCTCGCCTTTCTAACAGTGGAAGCCCTTCGCGATGGCGCGCAGCTAAAAACATTCTTGGTTTTCCTGGTGACCCTCGGATTCCTGGTTGCGCTCTTCGCAATCGCACAACACTATACATTCAACGGTAAATTATATTGGTTCGTTCCGCTGCCGCAGTCATCCGAACCTTTCGGCCCGTTCGTGGACCGCGACCATTTCGCCGGCTTCGTCGAGCTCACCGCTCCTATTGGCGTTGCGATGCTGTTTGACGGAACGTTGCGCGGCGAGAAAGCAGCGCTCGTGGCGCTATTCACCGCCGTGTCTATCGCGGCGCTCGTCTTATGCGGTTCTCGCGGAGGAATCGTTGGGTTCGCGTTCGCAAGTCTGTTTCTCATTTCTGTCTTGCGGCGACGTAACAATAGAACCCGGCGATTTCTTGCATTCGCGTCGCTGATAATTTTGTGTGGGTCGCTTGTTTTCTGGCTCGGCGCCAGCGCGATAATGCAGCGATTCGGAGCACTGACAGTCAGCGACATCTCGCGCGACCAGCGTGTTTCCATGGATCGCGACACCTGGAAAGTCTTCATGGATCATTACTCCACCGGGACCGGCCTTGGGACGTTGGAGAGTGTTTTCCCGCAATATGAAACCACCTACACCGGACGCGTCGTCGACCACGCGCACAACGATTATCTTGAGTTTCTGGCTGAGACGGGCGTAATCGGCGGGTTTCTCGGACTAGCGTTCATCGTGCTGCTTTTCCGCCAAGGCCTCGCGAATCTGAATTCGTGCGAATACCAATCCGATCGTGCTTTCTATGCAGGAGCTTTGGCCGCGTGCGGCGCATTGCTGGTGCATAGTTTTGTTGATTTCAATCTACACGTTCCCTCGAACGCCCTGCTTTTTCTTCTTCTGGCTACACTCGCGTCAGCAGATAGGCGGTTGCGTGATCCTTGGAACGCGGAATCGACTGGACAGAATTGGCGGCAGAAAGACGGGGGAGTTAAATCGAGGGATTATTCGACGAGTCGCCCGGCTGCAGCGACTCGGTAACGCATCGATGTGTTCGCGTCTTGATAGAAACCTCTGATGCAATCGACAACGATTTCAACATGCTCCGCTGTTGTCTCCGCGCTCATCGGAAGCGAAATCACTTCCCGGCAAATTTTTTCCGTCTCGGCAAGCCCGGGATCTAGCAGGCCTAGGCGTTCATGTTTCCACATCGGCTTTGGCCAGTGCACCAGAGTCTCGACGCCGTGCTTCGTCAAATGTTCCCGCAAACGATCCCGCGCTTCGACTCGAATCACGTAATTCTGAAAAACATCGCGTCGAGCAGACTCATCGAAATGCGGCAGACGCAGTTCTGAAATTCCCTGCAAGCCCTCATGGTACAGTGCGGCAATTCCGCGCCGATGTTCGATCCATTTCGAAAGATGGCTGAGCTTTACATTCAGGACCGCCGCTTGAGCACAATCCAGCATCTGAAGCGAGATATCCGCACAGCTCAACGATGGGAAGCATGCGAAGGCCTGCCTGTTTACCGTCATCGGCACGGGCAACACGATTCCGTCTACGCTTACAAGTCTGAAATCGATCATTGGTGGGCCAGTAGACGGCCCTCCGTTTCTGTTCCTCATAAACCGGAGCCGCCGCCGCATTCCGTGGAGCGCCCTCAGACAATCTTTCTGGGCTATTTCCGTTTCCTGCTGTACGCCGCCGTGGTAGTGATTCTTGTCCTCGCTGCCGGAGAGGTTCGCCACCTTTTTCTGAAATATTTTTCGTCCCCGCCAGCCCCGACCAGTGGCATGCCCGTTGCGGTGCTGCCTTTCACGAATCTTTCCCCCAGCCAGGACGCTAATCTCGCAGAGAGCATGACCGATGACATTATCGGTGACCTGAGCAAGTCCCGGACGCTCCGAGTGATTGCCCGCGCCTCGGCCATGCATTTTGAGGGCAGCCACGAGCCCGTGAGCCAGATCGCCGAGCAACTTCATTCTGACAAAGTCGTCCAAGGCTCGGTCGCGCGGGCCGATGGTCGCATTCGCATCACCGTGCAATTGATCGACGCCCCGACCGGCCGCATTCTTTGGTCGCACCAGTTCGACCGTGACGATTCCGATTCGCTCGCGGTCGAGGCAGACGTTTCCCGCGTCATTGCAACTTCCGTCGGCGGCATTCTCGCTCCGAACAGCCCACCGGAAAGTCCTCCTCCCCAAGCATCGAACCGGGAAGCTCGCCTCGATTACCTCGCCGCTCGTGATTTTTGGAATCGCAGAGATCCTGCGGCAATTCACCAGGCCATCGAACACTTCACCAAGGCAATTCGAGAGGACCCAAAGTACGCCCCGGCGTACGCTGGCCTCGCCGATTCCTACATTATGTCAAGCACATGGGATTCGGTTTCGCCCACAGAAACACTCTCCAAGGCCAAACAAATGGCCATTGCCGCTGTTGAGCTCAACCCAAGTCTCGCGGAAGCCCACGCTTCATTGGCCGTCGTCGCGTATCGGCATGATTGGGACTTTCAAACTGCCGAGACAGAGTTCCAAGAAGCAATCAACTTGAATCCAAGTGATTCGAGGGCGCGTGAGTGGTACGGAGTGTTCCTGGCGTATATGGGACGCTTCGACCAGGCATTCTCCGAACTCACACAAGCGCAGAGCATTGATCCCTTCGCTCCCATCATTCAATCCGACATCGCCGTGGCCTACTACTTGAACCATCAGAATCAGGAAGCCGTAACCCGCCTCCACAAAATTCTCGAAGCCAACCCTGATTTCATCCCGGCTTTGACGAATCTTGGTTGCATACTCGCGGCGTCCGGAAAATATCCCGATGCCAGAGTCGAACTGCAGAGGGTGGTCGCGCTTGGCGGCAATAAACATTATCTTGAAGAGTTCGCGCCTCTGGTTTCCGAGGCCAGCGGCAACCATCGCCAGTCGCAAAAGCAAATCCAAGACATCCTGCACAATTGGAAACCAAATGAAGACGCTGATGCGCGTGTGGCGTTTCTCTATTCTGAGATGGGCGACAAGGAAAATACTCTGCGTTATCTGGAAATGGCCTACCGCAACCACTCCTGGTTGCTAGTGTTAATTAAAGAAGATCCAACGTTCGATTTCTTGCGTTCTGATCCCCGCTTCCAGTCCCTCGAAAAACAGATTGGCCTCATTCCGGATGCCCCGAGCGAACGCAGTGAATCGAAAAATCAGTCCAAATAGAATCGTTTCAGAATGTCTGCGTCACAATTTGCAGCGACCGCGGCCGGTCCGGATCAATACCCTTCACTTCGGCAAGTTGCGCGGCGAAAAGCTGCCCGGGAACAATGTACGGAATCGGCGTGTAAATCTCCCCCATTTTTCCCGGCACGCGAATCACGCGCGTCACTCCCGGCAACCGTGTCTCGACCGAGGAAATCGCCAGTGTTTCCGCGTTCAATCCTTTCAGCCGCTTGATCAGAGACTGCTGACCTGCCAGCGTTTTCCCCGGCGGCGCGAAAAGAATCACCGGAAAATCGCGTTCGATCATCGCAATCGGCCCGTGCAGGAAATCAGCGGACGAAAACCGTTCCGCCACCACGTAGCACGTCTCCATCAATTTCAGCGACAATTCGAACGCGTTCGCATAATTCATTCCGCGCGCCACCACCGCGCATTGGCGCATATACCGGTAGCGCTCCACCATCTCCCGGATTTCCGCCGCAAGCCGCAACGTTTCGCGCACGTGGCCTGGAATTTCGCTCACCGCATCCAGCGCAATGTGCGATCCCAGCGCCGACGCCAGCAAATACAGCACCAGCAATTGCCCCGTATACGTTTTCGTCGCCGCCACCGACTTCTGCCTTCCCGCGCGCACCAGAAAACTCTCATCCACCACGCGCGTCATGGTCGACTTCGCTTCGTTCGTCACCGCCACTGTAAACGCGCCTTGTTTCCTCGCGCTTTTCAGCACGGAATTGATGTCCGTTCCCTCCCCCGACTGCGATATGCCGATCATCAGTGCATGACGCAGATTCAATCGCGTCCCATACAAGGTGTGTACTGACGGCGCAGACAGCGACACGGGAATCCCAGTTGTAATCTCCAGCAAGTAGCGCCCGAAAAGCGCGGCATTGTCCGACGTTCCCCGCGCCACCAGCACAATCAACCGGAAATCCCTCCGCGAGGCGAATTTCTTGAATTCAACCGCGTGCGCGCGCTCTGCTTCGAACGTCTTCTGCAACGCCTGCGGCTGCTCCCGAATTTCCTCCATCATTCGCGACATCGAGCTTTCTTTCCCCAGCCTTTCGTTAATTCTCTGCGTGTTCTTGGCGCCATCCTGGCCCACGCAACGCGCGTCCCGCCATCGCTCCCGTCAAATCCCCGTTCTCATATTCCAGTTGTCCATTCACAAAGACGTAATGCACACCTTCAGAAACCTGATTCGGCGCCGCATACGTTGCTTTATCGATGATCGTCGCCGGATCGAAAATCGTAATGTCTGCATAAAAGCCGGGCTTCAGCAATCCGCGCCCCGTCAAATGTTCGCGCTCGGCCGGCAACGAAGTGATTTTCCGTATCGCTTCCGGCAGCGGTAACAAATGCAAGTCGCGAACGTAATGCCCCAAAAAGCGCGGCATCGATCCCCACGCCCGCGGATGGTTGTGCGCTTCGAAGAGCGGGCCATCGAGCGAAGTCTCGTTCGCGTCCAATCCGATGCTCGTCCACCTTTGCTTCAGCCCGTACTGCAAATCTTCCTCATTCGCAATAAAGTAGAGCGCTCCGGTCTGCGCTTTGTCCGCAAGAATGAAATCGAACAGCGCGTCGAGCGGGTCCTTCTTCTCGCTCGCCGCCATTTCCGCCACTGTCTTGCCGTCATATTTTTTCAATTCCGGGTTCACCACTCCGGAAATCATCACGCCCGGCGCTCCACCGCTGTCGAAATACAAATTCTCCCAGCTCGGGTGGTCGGCCGCCATCTCGGCTTTGATCCTTTGCCGTACGGCCGGATCGCGCAAACGCTCTAGCAATTTCGATGTTCCGCCATCCGCCACCCATGGTGGCAAACACGACGCCAGTGCCGTCGCGCCCGCCAGATACGGATACATGTCCGCCGCGACGTCCACGCCTGACGCGCGCGCCGCTTCGATCTTCGCCACAACTTTCGGCATCGATCCCCACCGTGTCTTCCCGCTCACCTTCATGTGGAATATTTCCACCGGCAGATGCGCGTCGCGTCCGATGCGAATTGCCTCGTCGATCGCTTCCACCTCTGTCTGGCCTTCGCTGCGCATATGCGTCGCATAGATTCCGCCGTATTGCGAAGCCACGCTCGCCAGCGCCACCAACTCGTCCGTCTTCGCATAATGCCCCGGCGGATAAATCAGCGCCGTCGACACGCCCATTGCGCCTTGCTGCATCGCCTGCGCAACCAATCCCTTCATCTTTTCCAGTTCCGCCGGCGTCGGCTCGCGATCATCGTCGCCGATCACTGCTTCACGCACTTGCGCTGCGCCAACGTACGTCCCCAAATTCAGCGGCGTGCGTGTCTTTTCCAACCGCCGGAAATATCCGTCGAGGTCCGTCCAATCCACGGTCAAATGATATTGATCGAGAAACGGCTTCATCGGCGCCAGCGTCCGTTCGTCCTGCGGCGCAATCGAGCCGCCTTCGCCGGTGATCTCCGTCGTAATTCCCTGTGAAATTTTGCTGAGGGAGCGATTGTCGATCAGCAGCGAAGTTTCCGATTGGCCCAACATGTCGATGAATCCCGGCGCAACCACGCTGCCTACGGCATCGATCACTTTCTTCGCGGTTGCATGGTCCAATTTGCCGATCGCCGCGATTTTGTCGCCGCGAATCCCGATATCCGCCGCGTACCACGGATTCCCCGTGCCATCGAGTATGTGACCACCGCGAATAATCACGTCATATGCTTCCGCATCCGCGGAATTCGTGCTCTGTCGCGACGCCGACTGCATTCGCATTGCCACCACGAACAAAATACTCAACGCCATAAGGGCTGCTACTGTCATCCGTCGTCTCATGCCATCTCCGTTTCGCTCCAGCGCTCTCTTTACTCTTGTTTTGCGGCGCGTGCATCCACGCGTTCAAACTCCAACCCTTCCATCGACAATTTCGTCACATCTCCATCCTCGTTCAAATAAAAAGTCGCGCGCGTTTTTCCGCCAAGCCCGCGCAGGTCCGCCACAAACGTGTCGTATTGAAAATGAGTCAGCGCCGCTTTGAATGTGTAGAATTGAAGTGTCAGATGGTCGCCCTCCAGCGAAACCACCACATCACCATACGCGCGATTCCGATACGTTCCCGCATAAGCCGCCAATTCCCGCGACGGATGAGTATCCGCGTGTTGTTTCTTTTCTTCTTCCTGTGTTTGTTTCTTCTCGGCTGCGGCAAAACCCTTCGCCACGCCGTCAAAATGCGCAATCCAATCTTCGGCCTGAAGTCCTAGAAATTGATCGATCAAATGATACGCGAGCCCTTCGCGCACCGGCGTATGGTCCAGGTTCGCAAAAATCACAAAGCCGGTGTGAACTTCGGGAATCAGCACCACCAGCGACGCAAATCCGTCAATGTCCCCGGGATGCAGAATAATTTGGTGCCCGCGATAATCCTCAATGAACCATCCCATCCCGTAGCTCAGTTGCATGGATTCCGGAAAGAAAAGCCGGAATTCTCCTGCCCCGGGCACGACGATCTGCGGCGTGTGCATTTCTTTCATGCTTTTTTCTGAAATCAGCCGCTTTCCATCCGCGACGCCATCGTTCAATTGCATCGCGATCCATTTCGTCATGTCCCGCACTCCCGCGTTGATCGAACCCGCCGGCGCAATATCATCCAGATTTCTCCATGGAATCGTTTCGACGGTCCCGTCCGCCTGCTCTAAATGCGGCGTCGCGTGATTCGCCGCTTTCTGCGCATCCACTGCGCTGAAATCTGCTCCGCTCATTCCCAGTGGCTCGAAAATATTCTCCCGGACGAATGCTTCCCATGTTCTGCCCGTCGCTGCTCCCACCGCGTAGCCCGCCGTCGCGTACATCACGTTTTGATATTGAAATCGCGCGCGAAATCCCTCCGTTGGTCGGATGTACTGGACGCGCCGTATGATTTGCTCCAGCGAAAATGGCGAGCCATACCACAGCAAATCCGTTCCGCCCATTCCCGTGCGGTGCGTCAGCAAATCGCGAATCGTCACGTATTCATCCGCCATCGGATCGCGCAAATGAAAGAACGGCACGTATTCGTTCACACGGTCGTCCCAGTGCATCTTTCCTCGATCCACCAAAATCGCCACCGAAGCCGCCGTAAAAGCCTTCGTGCAGGAACCGATATCAAACAGCGTGTCCGGCGTCACTGGCTCGCCGCTCTTGATGTCGCGCACGCCAAATCCTTTCAGATAAACCACGCTGCTTCCACGGACAATTCCAATAGCCAGCCCCGGCACTTTCCATTGGTGCATCGCCGAATCGATAAAATTGTCCAGCGACGAAGACTGCGTGGGTGTCCACTGCGAATCGCTCTGCGCGCGGACAGCCGTTGCCGCACCCAATAAGAAAACAAGCACAATCATCCAGCCAGCCAGACGACTCTTCATCGCGATTTCTCCTTACTCATAGGCGAACGCGGATGTTATCACACGTGGCGCGGAGTGCATGCAGGGCGAATCCCTGCGAATACCATCGCGCAGGCTCTTGCGTTTCTTGCCGACTTGGATTCTGACTGGCGAGAAATTTCAAACGCAAAATAAAAAAGCGGGCAACCCCTCACGGGCTGCCCGCCTTTTGTGTTGGGTTTTAAACGTTGATTAAGATGCAGGCTTGGCCGCTGGAGCAGCTTTCTTTCGCGCGGCGATCATCTTCACGGAAGTCACGTGAATCGTGTCGCCATCCACAGTGCCATACGCGCGCACGTGATGGCCGGCATGTGCGTCCAGATCCGTCTGCGGGTCGAGTTGATAAACTTTCTTCGTACTTGAGTCGTACAAAACATACTTTGATCCGCCTTCGACGCACTTCTTGATGCACGCTTCGTTCGTCGCCATCGCCATGCCCTTTGGCGCACACTTCGCGTCCATCACATAGCCGGCGCGGAACGTCGTCTTGGCACTCTTCTGGGCCGAAAAACCTGCACCTGCAGCAAACAGTAACGCAGCGCTACACAACATCACACGCTTGAACATGTTTCGCATCCTCCTCAGCAGGATAAATCCTTCCTTCAATTAAAGGCCGGATTCCAGCAATACTTTGTCATATTTCGCCGCCAGTTGTCCATACATCACCACCCGTCGGAGCCTTTCGACCTCGGAGAGTCCTTTTCTCCACCCAATGCCGCCAGAGGTGTACGATGGTGATCTCAAAAAAGGCCGCGAGGCATTCTATGTCGATGGACTATCTACTTAAGACCGAACCTTCCGAATACTCATTCGACGATCTCCAACATGACGCAGTCACGGTCTGGGACGGCGTGTCCAATCCAGTCGCCGTCAGAAATCTTCGAGCGATGAAACCGGGCGATCGGCTGGTCATTTATGAAACGGGAACCCGCAAAAGCGCCGTGGGAACAGCAACGGTCGTTTCGGTTGATGCCTCTGATCCGAAGAATCCCTCCGTGAAAATTAAAGCCGGGAAAGCTCTTGCCAAACCGATCACTCTCGCGCAAATCAAAGCCAGCGCGCTTTTCGCCGATTCGCCTCTTGTCCGCCAAGGGCGGCTCTCCGTCGTGCCGCTAACAAAATCTCAGTACAGCTTTTTAACCGGCGGATAATCGAAGCGCACGACGCCCTCAGTCAGCAACTGCACAATTGACAACACTGCGCATCACGACATAGCCTCCACGGCGGAGATGCCCAAACCGCGCAAATCTTCCGCCTTCGCCTATCGGCCACACCCGCATCTCTACGAGATCAACGCCTGGGCATGGCTCGAGGAACTCTCTGTCAAGTTCGGCCGCAAAATCGGCCTTCGTGACGTTCCCGCCAGCGAATGGGATAACATCGCGAGCCTCGGTTTCGATTTCATTTGGCTCATGGGAGTTTGGGAACGCAGCCCCGTCGGCCGTAGATTTTTTCAAACAGATTCTCAGAGTTTTCCAGGTTTCGACGCGGCGCTGCCCGGCTGGAAGCTGAGTCAGATTGTTGGCTCGCCCTATTCCGTTCATCGGTATCAACCTGATCCGCGAATCGGTTCGTGGACTGATCTCGATTTCGTTCGCGAGAAACTTCGCGCGCGCCACGTTGGTTTAATTCTCGATTTCGTGGCCAATCACACTGCGCCCGATCATCCCTGGACAAGGTTGCATCCGGATTATTACGTCCGCGGCTCGCAAGATAACTTCAGACAGAATCCATCGGATTTCTATCTTGTCGAAACAAAAAGCGAACCAAATTTGCTAGCCCACGGACGCGATCCTTACTTCCCTCCCTGGCGCGACGTCGTCCAACTAAATTATTTCGAGCCTGCAGCCCGCTCGGCGCTCATCCACGAATTGCGCGAAGTCGCCAAGCATTGCGACGGCGTTCGTTGCGATATGGCCATGCTCGTCCTCAATGACATCTTTGCGCGCACTTGGGGACCGCTCCTCGCAAACTACGAACCTCCTCCTCGCGAATTTTGGAGCGAAGCAATCGCCGCCGTTCCGGAATTTGTCTGGCTCGCGGAAGTGTATTGGAATTGCGAAGGCCCGATTCAGTCGCTTGGTTTTCAGTTCACGTACGACAAAGGCCTATACGACGCGCTGCGCGACGGCGACATCGCTGAAATTCACGCGCGATTATCCGCCGATGTCACAAGCCAGTCTCGCGCCGCGCGCTTCCTCGAAAATCACGATGAATCTCGAGCCGCCGCCGTTTTCGGCGCTGCGAAACGCGAAGCGGTCGGCACTTTGATCGCCACGCTTCCCGGCATGCGCTTCTATCATCAAGGACAGCTCGACGGCCGTAAAATTCATCTGCCGATTCCCCTCGCCATGGCCGCGCCCGAAGCGCCCGACGTCGACACGCGCGCTTTCTACGAACGAATTCTCAAACTCACCAACGAATCTGTTTTTCATTCCGGTGATTGGCAGCTTCTCGAAATCCAAACGGCGGGCGACGACACTTTCCATAACCTCGTCGCGTATCAGTGGCTCGCTAAAGATGCTTGGAAATTTGTCATCGTGAATTTATCCAGCGCTGAATCTCAGGCGCGTGTCCGCTTCCCTGCTGGAATTTCCGCATCGCAACAGTACGTATTTGCCGATCAACTCCATGACGTCCAATACCTGCGCGCTGGCGAAGAAATCGCGCAGTCCGGCCTCTACGTCCGTCTCGAACCGTACCGCGCCCACCTCTTCGACATCACTCCTGCCTAACCTGCATTTCCGTCGCGTTCACGGCGATGGAGTTGGATGTTGCCTTGTAGGGGCGCTGCTTACCGCGCCCGTGCCGCGCGAACGCGCGGCATCTCTGCGCTCTCGGCGTCTCTGCGGTGCAGTCTGCAGCAAGAAGCGAATCGAGTTCCTAAATGCACGCACCCGCGCGATTCGACCACTCCAGCTGAATCGTGTAGTTGCCAAGCATCTTCGTCTTCCACGCGCAGATGTCGCCAATCTCTCCGTTGTTGTCGTCGTACCAGCCCTGCCCGGGAATCGGGTCCGTAATCGCCTCGCACAATTCGTGTGACGTCGTCGACGTCAGCGCATCGAATACCGCCAGCCCTCCGGTGCAACCCGCGCACCCGGGATACGGCATCACCGCGTGATAAACATTGCTGCCAAACGAATCGTGGTAGCCGCAAAAGACCTGGCAAGACGAGCCGCCGCTTTGCACCACCTGCACTCCGTCCGGCAAAAAGACAAAATACAGCGTGTTGGCGTTTGTCGCCGGCAGCGTTCCCGCGCTGATTTCCTGCTGAATCAAATTCTGAATTGCGCTGTCTTGCACCGACGCGCCCGGCTCCGGCGACGTAATCACGGCCGTGCCGACGCGCGAGCCATGTCCGATCGTTTTTCCCGGCACGCTGTATTCTCCCAGTTGATCGATCAGTTGGCTCGTCAGGATGTCGTCAAAAAACTGATTCATGTTCGTCATCACACCGCTGTTCGCTGCTTGCTTCCACCACGATCCCCAGAACACAGTGAAAACCTGAACGGCAGTCAGCAGCGGCCCGTTTCGGTAAGTAAGCTGCGGCGCAGCGGCGGCCGCAGCCACAGCTGCGCCGGGATGCATGGGAACGATGCGAATCGGATGTTGTTTCCCTCTTCGTGGCTGGCTTTGCTTTTCTTGTGATTTTTTCTGACGCGGCTTTCCGGGCATTTCGGCTCCTTCCGAGGCTTGGTTTTTTGACGCGCGGGCTGGGAGAAAACTGGGGCGACTCCACACTAGCCGCCCTCGCCCAAAATGTAAATGGTACGCCGCACGCAACAGCCGCACGAACAAGCGCGCCTGCCCCTCGGACGCCGCCGGGAAAGCCCGCAAAAAACCCAAAAAAGGGGGTCTCGCCAAAACGGCTTATCCTGAACACACCTGTCAGTATAGTTGTCTAAAGAGTAACCACAATAAGGCGCTTCGTCATATTATTCCATTTCATTACGCTTGACGTAACGCGTAATCTTTGTTAATTGTAGCCAGTGATTGTCAGCTATCGAGACAAGCGCACTAGAGATTTCGCTGCGGGGAAACGGGTCAAGGCATTCTCTGGATTTGAACGCTCGGCACGATTGAAACTCGACCGTTTGGAGGCGGGCACGTCACTGAGAGACCTGGCCGCATTGCCCGGCAACCGCTTCGAGCCGCTGGTTGGCGACCGCAAAGGACAATACAGCATTCGCATAAACGATCAATGGCGAATTTGCTTTGAGTGGCCTGACCGGTCGCCGGGGCCATCGAACGTGGAAATTGTTGACTATCACTAGGAGAGTCACCATGGCAATCGCTGCGATTCATCCGGGGGAACACCTGGCCGAAGAACTTGAAGCGCTCGATATGAGCGCGGCTGAACTGGCGCGAAAGATTAACGTGCCAACCAATCGCATCACGCAAATTTTGAATGGAACGCGCGCGATTACGGGCGACACGGCTTTGCGCCTCGGTCATTTCTTCGGCACCAGCGCGCAATTTTGGCTCAATCTGCAGAGCCTCTATGACCTGCGTCTCGCCCAACAGAAGGTCGGAAAATCCGTCAAAGGGCTTCCCCGGTTGAAGCGCCACGAGCCTGTCCAAGTATAAGAACTGCTCCGGATTAACATTCGAATCGATCCTCGATTTCGCGCCGAATCTCGTTGAATTGCGTCACGGCGGTCGCTATGATGCGCCCTTCCTCCCTTCACGATGAGCATCGACAAACCTAACGACAAAACTCCCGCGGCAAAAACGCGCGGCGAAACTCAAACTCCAGCAACAATCGCCAGCGACAAAAGTCACGCCGTGCAAGCCCGCGGAGCGATTCGACAGATTGGTTTTCTTCCGCTGCTTGCTGTTTTTTACGGCTACACGTGCGGCGGGCCGTTTGGTTACGAGCAAATTTTCAAAAGCTCCGGCCCCGGCATGGCTGTGCTGTTTCTCGCGCTCGTGCCGTTCTTCTGGAGCATTCCGATTTCTCTCGCGTCGGCGGAACTGAACAGCATCATGCCCGTGCAGGGAGGTTTTTATCGCTGGAGCCGCGCCGCGTTTGGAGATTTCTGGGGATTTCAATGCGGCTGGTGGAATTGGAGCGGGACGTTTCTCCTCAACAGCCTTTACGGCGTGCTGCTGATGGATTATCTCGCCGATTATATTCCGTGGCTGACGGGCTACACAAAATGGGCGGGTGCTTGCGTGATTCTTCTGCTGCTGGCGTACATCAACGCGCGCGGCATCAAACTCGCGGGCTGGCTCGCCGTCGTATTGCAAGCCGCCGTTTTTGTTCCGGTAATTTGGCTGTGCGTGGTCGCGCTTTTTCACTGGCATCACAATCCGCTGATTCCGTTTGTTCCGCCGGGGAAACCGCTGGGCAATGTTTTTGGCGCGGGACTTGCTCTCGCGATGTGGAATTACGCGGGCTACGAACAACTGTCGAGCGTCACCGGCGAAATGAAAGATCCGCAGCGCACGTTCATGCGGCTGATTGTGTGGAACACGCCGATGACGATACTCACTTACATTCTTCCCGCCACACTTGCCATCGCGGTGCTCGGCAACTGGCAGCAATGGGAGACAGGGTACATCGTTACCGCGTCGCGCATGGTGGGAGGAGAATCGCTCGGCGTCGCGATGCTTGTCGCGTCCATCATCGGCACGCTCGCGCTTTCGAACAGCACGATTCTTTACACGACGCGCATTCCCGCGACGATGGCAGAAGACGGTTTCCTGCCGGCGTGGCTCGGAAAAATTCATCCGCGCTTCGGCACGCCCGCGCGCGCGATTGCAATCTCCGCCGTGGTTTATTGCGTTCTGGCGAAGTTCGACGTGGTGGATCTGGTCGACATATATATTTGGACGCGCATCGCAACTTCGCTGCTTACACTGGTCGCTGCGTGGCGCATGCGCCAGAAAGCGCCGGACGCGCCGCGGCGTTTTCGCATCCCGGGGGGGCGAATCGGAGTGGCGGCGATCATTATTCTGCCCGCGATTTTATGCGCCGTGAAAATCTGGTACAGCGAGCCGTTTGTTATGCGCTATTCCCCGCTGCTGCTCGCCACTGGCCCCGTCGCGTATCTAATTTTGCGCTTCGTTTTCCACCTGACCCCGCGCCCAGCAAAATACGTCATCGCAAGCGAAGACTGACGCAGCGTTCACCGCAGAGGCGCAGAGATTCGCATCACTTCTCAGTTCCCTTTTTCTTGGGCGGGCCGCTCCGGTGGTGGCCCAAGGTCAATATGAACTAAGTGCTCGGGCTGAAGAGGATTCGGTTTCCAATCCAAGGATTGTCCGTAGGCATCCCCAGGCTCGCGGGAAAATCCATACAGACCTAAATACGCTAAATTCGTTTGTCTGTCGTTCCCTTCTCCCTGCGGATGAAACCTCTTTGCCGCCCTCTCGGTCGCCAATATCCAAGCGAAGAGCCTCTCTTCAGATGAATACTTGCGCCCTAATGCGCAGGAAAGAGCGACGAGGCGATCGCGCGTGGCGTCCCTGGGAGCAGCACTTACAAAAAGAACTAGGCTAGACGCCGCCAATTTGCGCGTTCTTCTCACAACCTTAAACTTCGGCGCAGCATCTCGCGGATATTTTTCACACGTATCTTTTTCTGATGTTATTTGCGCTTTGCTAGACGGCGTAAAGGTCAGCCCGAGCACAAGAACAACTGTTAGAATGAGAAAACGCTCGCCGCATCGCGTCATACTGTGCATTCTCTATTTGGCGGCGAGGTTTTCGGCGATGACTTTGGCCTGCAGGAAGAGAAGCAGATAGTCCTGGCCGCCGGCTTTGGAATCCGTGCCGGACATATTGAAACCGCCGAAGGGATGCACGCCGACTTT
>DASYYR010000097.1:0-44441 GCA_035933575.1 Candidatus Acidiferrales bacterium
CCGGCTAGCCGGCGAACCACAAACTGCAGCCTTTCATCCATCACCGAACACTCCTTCCAAGGCATCGCTCCCTCCCAGTTAAGGGAGAAAGTGTCACCCATGTGTCCGGTACGATGTGTTACCTATGTCTCAGGCCGCTCACTATGCGTCCCCGCGCGACGAGCGATTCATGGAAACTTGGCGCCGTGGCGCCCGGCGGCTTCAAATACCGAGAGCAGATTGGTAAGTCCCAGCAGATGCCTGACCGGCTTGCTGTAGTTGACCAGGAGGAGTTCGGAGTTTCCCTTCCTGGCCGAAACGTACAGACTCACGAGTGTGCCGAGTCCCGAACTGTCCAGCTGAGTGACGCCCCCAAGGTCAAGAATGATCCGTTTCTTCTGCGGAATCATGCTCTTCACATGCTGCTTCAAAATCTCTGCGTGATCGAACGTTAATCTTCCCACGCACTGCACGGTCACTTCGTCTTCTCGCGTGGAAATCTGCAGATTGAAGGCAGTTTTCTTGGAATCCGCTGAATCGGGCGACACAGGAACTCCTATTCGGCCCAAACATCGACAGCCTCTCCTGCGTCTGTACTCTCCTCTTCCTGCAAAAACAAGGAATTTCGCGCTTGCCGGAGCGGACCTGAGCGGGATGAACTTCCTGCGGTTGCGGTTACGATCCTCGCGATTCCTTAGGCATCCTTAGGCAACGGTCTCGCGCAGATATTCAGCGACGTCGCTGACGAAGCGATGAACCGAGGCCTCGGCGATGCGATATCCGACGAGCGCGTTCATGGCCTTTCCCACGACGCCCAATGGGGGCTCGTAAAAGCCCGAGAAATCCAACTGCGTTTCGGTAGCGGTCAGTGGATAAATGGAAAGCTCGCCCTTCATGAACGGAAACAATCGGGGCACGGTGACAGCCTCCCATTCGAGCAGCAACCGTGTGGACGGAGTCGCATCGAGCACCTTTTCTTCGGCTTTCTTGACGGAAATCCGAACATCGGCCTTGACTCCAATACCGCCCGCGTCGACGTGCAGTTCAGCGGCGACTGATTGCGCACGCGAGGCGGCAGCCTTCGTAGCCGATCGGAACACCGAGAGTGCGTCTTGCTTCAACGCGTCGCGGACGCGTTCGTACGGATGGTTCACATAATCGTAACTGCGAATCTCTCGCCTTTTCGTCATCGACGCCGTTCCCTCCGAATTGAACCGACCTTTTCCGATTGTTACTGCGCCTTATCTTGCATCAGCGAAACCCATTTTACTCTTCACCGCGATGTGGATGCCGCAAAGGCGAAAATTCCAGGTACGCTAACTGACTTACGACCGACTTGGCCGGTAATTTTGTCATTTGAGAGTCCCTGAAGGTTCCGGGCTGCGCGGCGCTGAAGAACAGAGGTCTTCGATGGGCTGTTCCGGCGTGTACTCAAGCTTTTTGGGAGGCCGGCAACCCTGCTCTTGCGGCATCTTAAGGCTGGGTTTTCCCACTTCTTCTTTCTCTGCCGCCGCTGCGATGGGGGCCAGTTCCTTCTTCATCTGCTCGAACGCCTTCGTTTGAACAACCATCTCCGGCTTCGGCGGCAAAAAACCGATTTCGCGCTTGGCATCCACCATCCTCTGGTAGAAGGGAGGATGAGTTCGGAACCAGCTTGCGCTGTTGACGTAGCCTTCGCGCGTAGCCATCTTGTCGGAAAAGCGGATGAAGCCTGCCGGGTCGTATCCTGCATTCCATGCGTATTGGATGCCGAGCTGGTCTGCTTCCAGTTCGTAGGCTCGGCTGACGCCGAGCAGCTTCAGGTCGAGAACAAGTCCGAGGCCGTAGAATCCATACTGGATCGCGTAATACAAACCAATGCCCGCCACCCCACCCGTTAGAATGATAGCTGCGACTTGCGCCGCTTGATAGAAAATGCCGGCTATCGTTGCGCGCTTCATGAGCTTGTTGCTGTGACGGGCCGCGTCGTGCGAGATCTCGTGGGCAATCACGCCGGCAAGTTCCGATTCGTCGTCCGTTGCTTCGAGCAGACCTCTCTCTATAAAAAGATACCCGCCCGGCAGCGCGAACGCGTTGATTTCGCGCGATTGAATCACCGAGACATGAAGCGGAATTTTGAGGTCCGATTTTTGCGCGATGCGCTGCGCTACTGAATTCACGTAGGCCTGAATAGCCTTATCTTCGACCTCGGGTGGCAAAAGGCCGGAGCGCTTCATTTCTTCCACGGCCTGCTGCCCCTTTTTGATGTCGTCTTGTTGGTTGGCGGCAATTTCGCGGAAGCCGATATCCTTCACGTCACCCCAACGGCGTTTCAGGTAGGAACCATCGGCAATCTGCTGCTGAGTTTGCTTGGAGACAGCTGGCCATTTCTCGATCAGATCGAGCTTCGCCGTTAGATTTTCATAAGCAGTGGGGATGGCATGACCCGAAAGAGCTTGCGCTTCGCTGCGGAGAAGTTCGAGATTTTGTATGTTGCAGTGGATGCGATTGCGTTCTTCTTCGGAGAGGGTGGCAGATTCCTTTTTGAGCTTCTTTTGCGCGGCGTCGATCTGTTTTCCGTATTGGCTGGCGTGATCCTTGAAGCGCCGGACGCACGCGGATCTTCCTTGCTCAAGTGCCTTCCGCTGCGCAGCGATCTCTTCGGACGTAAACTGAAGCGTCGGTGCCTCGTCAAAAAGCTCGACATAAGGTTTCTGCAGAGCTGTGCGTAATGGGGTCATCTGCCTGGGCTGGGCTGACGAAGCGTTGCCGGGATCAGCGGCCTTGACGGCAGAACGGGCGGCACAGCCCTCCAGTGTCAATCCGGCGAACGAGAGCTGCGCGGTCAGAAAAACAGCCAGCATACTCCGAAATGTGTCTTTCATTGGCACCTCCCGTGTATCTGTTCTCTTCGTCCAGGACTTGTTGGCCGTTTTTGCCGCCACGTAACCCTGCTGACCATAGACGATCACTTTGCGCTGTTTTCCCTCAGCATTGGTCACTCGCAGAGACTTGCCATCACGCCCAATCACGTCGACCTTCATTTCGTGATATTCTCTCCTTTTCGTCATCGACGCCGTTCCCTCCGGATTTTTGCTATTTCCTCACCGCTCGTGTTGCCATACGGTGATGTGGGTCACCTCTCGACGTGACTAATGTCACGAGCATTTCCGCTCTGCCGTGGTGCGTGCACTGTGTCCCGCCCTCGGAAAAACACAGTGTGCATAAGCCATCCAACTTTCTGATAGAGTATTGAGAGTACTGAGGAGATGTTTATGGCGAAGAATATTCCCGAGAAATACGCCGACTTGTTCGCGAAGCCCGCATTCGCCAACTTGGGCACGATCATGCCTGACGGCAGTCCGCAGGTCACGCCCGTATGGGTGGATTTCGACGGAAGTCACGTTCTATTTAATTCCGCCCTCGGGCGCGTGAAGGACAAAAACATTCGTCGCGATCCGCGCGTGTCGCTCGCGATACAGGATCCCGCGAATCCATACCGTTATCTGGAAGTTCGCGGCCGCGTGGTGGAAATTACGCAGAAGGGCGCCGACGAGCACATCAACAAGCTCTCGCAAAAGTACCTCGGCAAGCCTGTTTATCCGTTCCGGCAGCCCGGTGAAGTGCGCGTTCTTTATCGAATTGAACCCGAGCATGTCAGCGTGATGGGTTAATCACTCGATTGACTACTTGGATGAAGGCAGACGGGTTGTTCCGGACAAGATGTTCAATATGGTACAAACAACGTGGCCGTGCGCTGGCGCATCGAACGCTTTGTATTTCGTTTCCATTGCGCTGGCAAATTCGGCGATTTCCTGATAATCATCTCCATGTAGAGGGGCTCGCGCGGCTCCAATCAACGTTTCGATTTCCCGTAGGTGCATTGCGTCACGTGCTTCAGAATCAGAGAAAGCGCGAGCAGCGGACTGTGCTCGCTGATTGACTGGTGCGTTAAAGTTAGAGGAGAGAGGATACTCGGTGGCCGAATGAAAATCGCAGGCGTTGCGGGTGCATTCCCAAAGCATTATTTCAGCCAAGAAGTTCTGGTAGCGGCGCTTAAGCATTATTGGGGCGAGCGCCTCCCTAAGCCCGAAGTGTTGGATCGTCTGCACTCGCGTGTGGATGTTCGTGGCCGCTACATGTCTCTGCCGTTGGAGCGCTATGAAACGCTTTCGACTTGGGGCGAAGCGAACACCGCTTGGATAGAGACAGCCGTGGAGATAGGAGAGCAGGCTATCCAGTCGGCCGTCGATCGAACGAATCTGACGGCGCGCGACATCAACGCGCTATTCGTGGTGTCCGTTACAGGGATAGCGAGCCCCTCGCTCGACGCGCGGCTGATTAACCGCATGAATCTTTGCCCCAACATCAAACGCGTTCCGATTTTTGGCTTGGGATGCGTTGCCGGCGCGGCCGGAATTTCTCGCGCCGCCGATTACGTCCGCGCCTATCCCGGTCAAGTGGCGGCTCTGCTTGCCGTGGAACTGTGTTCGTTGACGATTCAGCGCGACGACGTCTCAATGGCCAATCTGATTTCCGCCGGGCTCTTCGGTGACGGTGCTGCGGCCGTAATTGTCACAGGAGATGAACGAACTGCCCAAGGACCCGAAATTCTGGCCACCCAATCGGTCTTTTATCCAGGCTCCGAGGGCGCCATGGGCTGGGACATTTCGGAAAAGGGATTTCAGATCGTTTTATCGCCGGCGGTTCCTGAAATCGTGAAAGAGCATCTCGGAAACGATGTAGACACTTTCCTGGGAAACAACGGCCTCACCAGAAAAGACGTGGGTAGCTGGATTTTTCACACGGGCGGTCCGAAAGTGTTGGAAGCAGTCGCTATGGCGCTTGATGTTCCTGACGAAGCGCTGGCCGTTTCCTGGGACTGCTTGAACAAGGTCGGAAACATCTCCTCTGTATCCGTCTTGCTAGTCCTTGAAGACGTAATTGAAAACCACCATCCCGAGCCGGGGACGTACAGCATATTAGGAGCCATGGGCCCCGGCTTTTGCTCCGAATTATTGCTGCTCAAGTGGTAATGCAACGCGGGAAACATTAATCCTCATGGCCGGCGCGCGCATCCGTTAGCCGCGCCGCCGCATCGAAGTACGGACGATGCGGAATTCGGGCCATGTAACGACTCCTCTCCAGGCAGATATTTTCATTGTCGGCGACGGCCCGGCCGGACTTGCGGCTGCGATTGCCGCGCGTCAAAAGGGCTTTCGCGTTGGCATTGCGGACAGCGCGATGCCGGCCGTTTCGCAGCTGGGTTAACAGGAGACCACCATTCATTGAATCCCGCGTACAGAACCTTTGGAATTCTTTGCGCCATCACTTTTTCGGCGTCGGTTCAAGCGCAAAGCGTCACGCTGAACCTCGATCCGGCGCAAACCAAAATTACCTTCACGCTTGGTGCGACGCTCCACACGGTGGACGGATCTTTCAAGCTGAAGAGCGGCGCAATTCAATTTAATCCTGCTACCGGAGAAGCAAGCGGCGACGTTGTTGTCGATGCCACGAGTGGCGAGAGCGGAAACGACAGCCGCGACCGGAAGATGCACAAGTCAGTGCTAGAGAGCCAAAATTATCCAGAAATCGTTTTTGTTCCAGAGCGAGTTCAGGGCCCAGTGTCGCTTTCTGGCGATTCGCACGTTCAGATTCAAGGATTAGTCAAACTTCATGGAAACCAGCACGAAATCACCATCCCCGCGGATATTCAAGTAACCGGCGCTCAGCTAACCGCTAACCTGCATTTCGCCATTCCTTATGTGGAGTGGGGACTGAAGGATCCCAGCACGTTTGTACTTCGCGTCGAGAAGAAAGTTGATGTGACAATTCACGCCGACGGAAGCCTCAGTTTTGCGCCTGCCGCGCATTGAGCGACGGCACAACTCCCCGAGTTTGGCTGGCTTTGCCTTCCCTTCCCCCGGTGACCTAATTGACTTCCGACCCCGCTGGGTGTAGAAACCGCTCCAAGGTGCGGACTACCCGCCAATAGGAGCCAGCCCATGAAGAAAACGGCAAGAAAACCAAGAATCTCGCGGGAAACGGCGCAACCAAGGGTTCCAAAGCCTCACTGGAGGAAACTGTCGGCGAGCGCATGGAAAACAGATCTGGGCGGCGACCGGCCTGAAGTCATTGTTCTCGCTTTATCCAACGATGAATTTCGGAGGTTTCACGCCAGCACCAGTGCTGCCAAGAACTTTCTCGACAAGGGCCGTTTTTTCAAGCGAAAACTGATCAAGGTAGTTTTTGTGAATCATGCACCAAGCGACGATGGTGCTTCCTGGCTTTTGATTATCAGTCACAGCCTCCAAAGTACGGCTGCTGTCGTTGCATGGCAGGTTTAGCGTCGCAGAATGTGCGGCATTGCGAAGAAGCAGCTTGCTCCCGTGCCGTGGTTAGTCGGTCAGGCGCAGGCGCTGTAACAGCGCCTGCAAACGCACGTCGTGACGCAGTGGGTCAATAGCGCCATCTACCTTGAGCCAGGCGAGGCGCTGATCGTGTTGACGAAAAGCCTTTTCGAGCCAGTTGAAAGCTTCGTCCTTTTGACCCAAAGCCGCATAGATGGTCGCAAAAAAGTAGGGCGACACGTAGGCATGAGCCGACAATTGGCGGAGTTGCTCGATGACTCTGTGCGCTTCAGCTTTTTTCCCAGCCGCAGCGTAGGCTCGACCCAGCCCAACAACCCGAGTGGGGTCGCCATTTGAAAACCCACTGGCCTTCTGAGCTGCTTCTATAGCCTTTTGGTATTCCCCCTCAGCGAGGTAGCTTGTTCCCAGGCAGTCGTACGCTCCTGCCGCATTCGGATCGAGTTTGAGAAGGTTCTGACACTGTGCAATTGCCTTGTCATATTGACGGGAGTAGTAGTAGACCCAGCCGGCGGTAATTTGTGTCCAGATGTTTAGCGGATCAATCTGCTGCGCGCGTTGGATTTCTGTAATCGCCTGATCCGTGCGCCCCATTGCAGCTAGAAAATACGAATATGTGCGGTGAGCTTCTGCATCGCTGGGACTCAGGTCCAAAGCGTGTCGCAACTCCTGTTCGGCGCCCTTCCAATCCCAATCCGCATAGAACCGAATCGCGCCGAGCGTTGTGTGCGCCTGTGCAAGATTGGGGTCAAGTTCCAGCGCGCGTTGTGCGTAGTGTTTGGCCTGCGGCATGGCCACACTGGGATCGAGCTGCGGGTTCGACCAATAGTACTCAGCCAGGCCGGCATATGCCGGCGCGTAATTCGGGTCAAGCCGGATGGCTTCCTCAAAGGATTGTTTGGCAATCCACTGCTGTGCGGGCGTGCCTTTATTTAGCGCGTTCCCCTCGAGATACGCCTCATGTGCCGCGGGATTTACAGGTCGGGCGCTCGCGAGCCGCGCTTGTTCATCCGGAGTCAGCGTCACTTTCACTTCGCTGGCGATGGTTCGCGCCACATCTTCTTGTAAGCTCAGCACGTCCTTCAAATTTCGGTCGTAGTCTTGCGTCCAAAGCAGATTGCCATTCGAAACCTGTATCAGTCGCGCGGTGATGCGCACGCGATCGTTGGACCGCATCACCGAGCCTTCGACGATTGCATCCACGTGCAATTGCTTCGCAATTTGAGGCAGCGATTCGCGCGAGTTCTCATAGCTGGTTACGGAAGCTTGCGAAATCACGCGCAGCTCGCTGATCTGCGCCAACTGCGTGGTCAGTTCCTCCGTCATTCCTTCGGTAAAATATGCTTGCTGAGGGTCGCCGGAAAGATTCTTGAGCGGCAGTACGGCCAATGAACGTATTTGTGTAGAACTCGCGCGTGCAGCCGCTTGGCGCTGCCGCCATGCACGAACACCCAAACCCAGCGCGATTAGCAACGCGATGCTCATCGCAATGGCGGTTAACTCTACTGTTCTTCTACCCCGCGGGGCGGGCTTCGCCGTCAAGAGCGTCATGGGAGCTGAACTGGGCGTTTGCAGCCGCCGCAAATCGACCTCCAATTCTTTTGCGGACTGGTAGCGATTCTCAGGCTCCTTCTCCAGGCATTTCAAAATAATTCTCTCGAGCTCTGAAGAGATCTTTGGGTTAAGCAGACGCGGCGGCACGGGGCGCTCGCGAACAATTGCATCGATCAGCCGTGAGGGCAGCGTTTCCTCGCACGGCCGCCGGCCCGTGGCCATTTCGTACAGCACCGCTCCGAACGAAAAAATATCGCTACGCGCCCCCGCTGCCTCGCCTTTCAATTGTTCAGGCGACATATAGGGCAACGTGCCGGCTCCGCCGTGAGCGCCTGTGATGCTTTGCGTTGGATCCGTGTCGCCGGCAGGACGCAAAAGCTTTGCGATTCCGAAATCGAGAACCTTCGCGCGGTCCTTGGGCGCGATGACGATATTCCCCGGTTTAAGATCGCGATGCACGATGCCGCGCTCGTGCGCCTCCTCCAACGCCTGCGCCACCTGCGTGGCTATCTGCAGCAACTCTTTTTCTGCCAGTGGTCCCGTTTCCAACTTCTGCGCAAGGGACGTCCCCGCGACGCATTCCATCACCAAAAAGTCGGCGCCATCTTCCGTGTCAAATTCGTGGACTGTCGCTATGTTTGGGTGGTTAAGCTTTGCGAGAAGCAGAGCTTCGTTGCGAAAGCGCCGGCGCGCTTTCTCGTCTTTCAGCAGGCCGGGCGGCAAGACTTTGAGGGCGACGTCGCGGTCAAGCTGTTCATCGCGTGCGCGATAAATCTCGCCCATTCCGCCGGCGCCTATTTTCTCGATAATGCGATAATGGCCCAGCGTTCGGCCAATCATGTGGAGGGGGACATCTCCGTTGCGCCATCTTACGGCCTTGCCGTTAGTTGAGTCAACGCCGTGCCGCTCCTGGCCAACCTGCGATTTCTGCCGCCAGTGATAACGTCCGGCGCGGATAAGGTAGACTAATCTATTGAGGCCCTTCCTGGCATGTTTGCCGATCGCACAAGCTGGAACCTCACAACCAACCGTCTCGCCGAGGCCCTTTCCCACCATCGCGCAAGGGGCAAGCTGCTATTCGATCTCACGGTCTCGAATCCAACCGAATGTGGATTTGTGTACGACTGCGACGCAATCCTCCGAGCACTGTCGAGTCCAGCGGCGACAATCTACCAACCGGAACCACGCGGCATGGCAACGGCGCGTCGCGCGATTGCCGAATACTATGCCGCGCGCGGCTGCGACGTCCCCATCGACGACATTCTTCTCACCACCAGCACCAGTGAGGCGTATTCGTTCGTTTTCCGCCTGCTCTGCAATCCAGGGGACGAACTGCTGATTCCGGCTCCCAGCTACCCGCTCTTCGATTTTCTTGCCGATATTCAAGATGTCAAACTTGTTCGGTATCCGCTCTTTTATGACCACGGCTGGGAAATTGATTTTCACGCCTTGGAGCAGGCCATCACTTCTCGCACGCGCGGCGTCATTGTCGTTCACCCGAATAATCCGACGGGGCATTACACGAACTTGGCGGCGATCAAGCGCCTGAATAAAATTTGTTCCACCAAGAATCTGGCCATCATTGCCGACGAAGTGTTTCTGGATTTCTCGCTGACGCAAAAGCCGCATCCGAGTTTCGCTGCCAATCGCGAGGCGCTCACTTTCACTATGAGCGGACTCTCCAAGATCGTCGGTTTGCCGCAGATGAAAGTCGCATGGGTGATCACAAGCGGCCCCGAACGATGGAAATCGCCAGCGAGCGCACGCTTAGACGTTATCGCGGATGCGTATCTCTCGATGAATGCGCCAATACAATCGGCAGTCCCGTCATTTTTGCAGCAGCGCGCTGGATTTCAGAAACAATTGATCGCTCGCGTGCGCGATAACCTCCGCGAGCTTGACCGTCAGATCGCCGTGCAAGATTCGTGTAGCCGATTGGAAGTCGAAGGCGGCTGGTACGTCGTCCTTCGCGTGCCCGCAACACGTTCGGACGAGGATCTCGCGGTCGATCTCCTAGAGAACAGTGACATCTATATTCATCCCGGCCACTTTTATGATTTTCCCGGCGATGGGTATTTGATCGCCAGCCTAATCACGCCTGAGCAGAATTTCGCGGAAGGAATCAGGCGCCTCCTCGCGCGATTCTGAAGACAGAGCAGGCCGCCGGAATAGTCACCGAAGAACGTGCTTGAGCATCAAATGTGCGAGTAAAGGTTCAAGCGAACTGTTCCTAACGGCAGACGTAAACCCAGGATAGTTCGTATCCGCATTTTCCGGCACGTGCAGCGCAACGCGCGGAATCGGATTCGGCCAACAGTGCGCTCAGAATGAGGAGACGACAACATGCTAGCTGCGCTTGCTGTGATCCTGATTATTTTGTGGCTGCTCGGGTTTTTCGCATTTCACGTAACCAGCGCGTTCATTCATCTGGTGCTTATCATTGCTTTGATACTCCTCGTCCTGCATTTCGTGCGAGGTCGATCCTCCGTCTAAGAAAGCGCGCTCGCTGGTAGCTCGGCGGTCGCGCGGAGCTTGCCTCTCTCCGCCGGCCCGCCGAGCCGGAGTTGCCCAGCCACAACAACTCTGACTCTACGCTTGAATTTGTGCTCGCCTGCGTTTCTTTCACCGTGCAGCATTCTGCTCGGACTGAAAGGAAAATCGTGCACAGAAAATCCTGTATAGCGTGACGAATTTAATACCCACAACTCTGTAGAGCTTCCCGCGCGAGGGTGCGAATTCGAACCGTGTAAAAAAGTCTGGTTTGGTCATAAATCCACAATTGTCTTTCGATACTGTTTTGTTAAATACACAAGATAAATGCAGATACAAACGCGCCAGTGTTTTGGCAGCCCTCTTGCACTATCTCTCGGTGAGGAAGTTGAACTGGCGGAACGCGGCACGAAATCGTGGAGGTTCTGAAATGAAGAAGAGTCGTTTTTTTCTACGCATTGTTTGTGCGGCGGCTTTCACGGTGAGCATGGGTACGCTGAGCTATGCCACATTTGCGCAATCGCCCGCGTTTGTGCGATCGGCTCATGCCCAGGCACAAGCGCAGCAGCAATCCGTGCAGAAATTTCAGGGCACAATCGTCAAGTCCAAGGACAAATATATTCTGCAGGACAAAATGTCGGGCGCTACCTATCAGCTTGACAATCAGGACAAAGCGAAGGAATTCGCCGGCAGAGACGTAAAGGTGATAGGAACTCTCGATCCAAGGACGAATACGATTCAAGTCTCCGACATTCAAGCGCAGAGCGGGCAATGATGGCACGCGCCTGCGCCAACCTTTCCGCCACGCCCAGAGCCGGGGCATTCGGCGAGGCAGCCTTCTCCCGCACAAAGAACAACAGCCGTAAAAGTAGAGTGTCCACACTTCCGGCCCGGCCGTGATGTCCTGCGCTCGTTTTGGGGACGCCGCAGGTATCTACGAGGTCGCGAACAGAAGGCGGGAGCGGCACGGACCGGTGCGGAAGTGTCGAAGATGATTGGAAAGGACTCGCGATGGCGACGCTAAATGTTGAGCCACCTACTGTCTTAAGACTGCTTTCGAAGAGAGGCATTTCCATGAAGGGGGGCAATCTCATGTTGTCTCAGTCAGGTTATTCAAGTCTGGGAACGGCATCATCAGGAAACGAAATCGGCGAGCAGATAAAGCGCCTGCGGAAGTTGTGGGCCGAAGCCTTCAACGCGCGAGATCTGGAAAGTTCGCTCCTTTTTTATGCGGACGACGCCGTCGTGTTGCCGTCCAACGGAATTGCCGTGCGAGGGGCCGAGGCGATTCGCGATTTGCTCAAATCAATGTTCGATGCAGGTCATTCGGAAGGTAAATTTGAGCAGAGCCAGATTGAATACTCGGGGAACATGGCGGTCGAAGTCGGTGACTTCACGGTGCTGATACATGCCGACGGCAGCACGCGACAGGACAAGGGAAGATACATGGCCACGTGGCGTCGCCAGGAAGACGGTGAATTCAGAATCACCGTGAACGTATGGTCCACGAATTAACATCCCACATTGGTCTCTAGACAGCCGTCCCGCACGCCTAATCTTCAGCGTTTTTCGTGATGTCGGCGCCCTGAAAGCAAACCCTTAAGAAAGAGGCACCGCGTCCTCTGGACTTGGCCCGCCTGGCGCTGACCACCGCCCTGGCAGTGTAATTGCTCGTAGCAGCAGGGGGATGAAACGCCAACCGAGCATGCCTCAAGAATTCAAGAAGAGCCCTAATTCTGTCGAATCGTCTGAACAAGAGCGCCGGAGGAGCATCCGTTACCCGTTTACGGCTACTGCATACGTCACCGACATAGAATCAAGGGCGCAAACGACATCGCGAAGTACCGATTTGGGACGCGGCGGGTGTTTCGTGGACACAATCAACCCGTTCCCGGTTGGGACAACGGTGATGCTGCGGCTCACAATGGAACAGAAGTCCTTCGAGGCACCGGCCAAAGTAGTCTATTCCATGATCGGTATGGGAATGGGTCTGGCATTCACGTCGATTGAACCGGAGCAACTTTGGGTCCTCGAGAGCTGGCTTGGAAAACTCAGCGGCGTGACTGTGCCGGATAGGCAGCCGGTGGCTGCACCCCTGGACGAATCTCCGCCTCCGCAAAACGCCAACCCAGAACACGGGTACGTCTTGAACGAGCTCATTATCACTCTGATGCGGAAGCGAATGTTGACAGAAGAAGAAGGAAAGGCTTTGCTGAAGAAATTGATGAACTGAGGCTGGTTGCCTTGCCATTGCTATAATTGCCCTCCCAAGTCCTGTTCCCGTGACGTCCTGATCACGGCAACCACAGTGAGGCCGTGGGTCCACTGCGTACGCAGACCTGTTTCCGTCAATGTGTAGCGATAACCTCCCAAATAAATAGCGATTTGCTCAGGGGTGTAAACGCTAACACGCACGCCCATCATGCCTCCGAAAAATGAGTGAATGCTGGCCCAGAAGCTGGACCGGGGAATCGTGACAATCACGCATTTTGTTGCCAGCGAAATGCAGCGTGCCAGAAACGCTTTTGCGTCAGTGACGCAATCGAGTACACCGATGGCTATCACGGCGTCGACGCGACGATCCGGTGCGTATGAGAAGAAATCCGATTCCACAACCGTTATATTGCGCGTCCCGACGCTTGTGATCCGCTCGCGCAAAATGCGCGTCATGCCCGGCGATCGTTCGAGTGCCGTGACACTTTGCACGCGGCGTGCAATTTCGAAAGTATAGAAGCCGGTGCCAGCGCCCACTTCGAGAACCTGATCCGCTCCATCAAGGTTTTCCGCGAATGTTCGAAGGAGAGTTTGCTGCTCTTCCTGCCGGATGCTGCGGATTACTGGCAGCCGCAGCACGTGCTCGTAGAGCCGTGGGAAGCCGCTCTTGAGGAACAGGTCATCCATGGAGCACGTCGCGCAATCCAATTTCAAAAGCCAATCTTACATGATGCGTTGTCCGAGACGTCACAGCATCAGCCGCTTGTCGGCCGAACCCGAAAGGGTTCATTCGCCAGAACGCTCACAAAAGAGATAAAATCTAAGATGCGATGGATCAGTTGCAATGATGCGGAGTTGCTCTCCTCGCATCTAGTCAGAAACGAGGGCGATGCCGGACAAATGGATGCTCATGCGCAAATGACGACTTCTCAAGCGAGTATCGATCAGCTTTGCATTAATACCATTCGCACGCTTTCGATGGACGCGGTGCAGCAGGCGAACTCAGGACATCCGGGCACGCCGATGGCCCTCGCGCCAGTCGCTTACACACTGTGGCAGCGTTTTTTGCGCTTCGATCCCGACGATCCGATTTGGCCCAACCGCGACCGTTTCGTTCTGTCGAATGGTCACGCATCCATGTTGCTCTATTCCCTATTGCATCTGGCGGGCGTGAAGGCGGTGAATCCGAAGTACGAGCAACTTGGCGAATTGTCCGTGAAGCTTGAAGACATCAAGCGCTTCCGCCAGCTCGACAGCAAGTGTCCTGGCCATCCGGAATATCGCTGGACCTCCGGCGTTGAGACGACGACGGGCCCGCTCGGGCAAGGCGTGGCGAACAGCGTGGGAATGGCGATTGCGAGCGATTGGCTGGCGCGATATTTCAACCGGCCGGAATTTGAGATGTTCAATTTCAAGGTGTACGCGATTTGCGGCGATGGCGACATGATGGAGGGAATTTCGGGCGAAGCCGCTTCACTCGCGGGACACTTGAAACTTTCGAACTTGTGCTGGATTTACGACAACAATCACATCACGATCGAAGGCAACACCGAACTGGCGTTTGACGAAGATGTGGCGACGCGATTTGTCGGCTACGGCTGGAACGTCACGCGCGTGGTCGACGCGAACGACGTGGAGATGCTCAGCCGCGCCTACACCACCTTTTTGCGGACAAACGACCGGCCCACGCTGATTATCGTGGATAGTCATATTGCCTATGGCGCTCCCAACAAGCAGGATACGAGCGCGGCGCACGGCGAGCCGCTGGGCGAGCAGGAAATCCGCCTGACGAAGAAGAATTACGGTTGGCCCGAGGACGCTAAATTTCTGGTGCCTGATGGCGTGCGCGAGAATTTCGACGCCGGGATTGGCAAGCGCGGAAGGGAACTGCGGGCTGGTTGGATGAGCCTGTTTGATGCGTACAAAGCCCAGTTCCCGGACCTTGCGGCGCGCGTGCTGCAGATGCAGCATCGCGAACTGCCAGAAGGCTGGGACAAGAATTTGCCAACGTTTTCTCCGGACGCGAAGGGGATTGCAAGCCGCGATTCGTCAGCGAAGGTTTTGAATGCCGTTGCGCAAAATATTCCGTGGCTTATTGGCGGCTCGGCGGATCTCGCGCCGTCGACGAAGACGCGTCTCACGTTCGACGGAGCGGGCGATTTTGAAGCGGAAAATTACAACGCGCGCAATTTTCATTTTGGCATACGCGAACACGCCATGGGCGCGGTACTGAACGGGCTATCGCTGTCGAAAATACGGCCGTTCGGCTCCACATTTTTGATTTTCAGTGATTACATGCGCGAGCCAATCCGCCTGAGCGCAGTGATGGAAGTGCCGGTAATTTATGTGTTCACGCACGATTCGATCGGAGTGGGCGAGGATGGGCCAACGCATCAGCCAATCGAGCAGCTCGTCGCGCTGCGCGCGATTCCGGGATTGATCACGCTGCGTCCCGCGGACGCAAATGAAGTGACCGAAGCGTGGAAGGTAATTCTGCAATTCCATCATGAACCGGCGGCGCTGGTGCTCAGTCGCCAGGCGCTCCCCACGCTCGACCGGACAAAATATGCATCAGCGGCGGGTTTGGCGAAGGGCGCATATATCTTGGCCGAAGCGGACGGCGGCAAGCCGGAGGTTCTACTTCTCGCGACTGGCAGCGAAGTTTCATTGGCAGTCGAGGCATATGAGCGGCTGAAAGTGGATGGTATTCGCGCGCGCGTGGTCAGCATGCCGTCGTGGGAGATATTCGATCATCAGCCGCAGGAATATCGCGACACCGTGCTCCCGCCGGAAGTTGCCTCACGAATATCAATCGAGCAGGCGTCGACGATGGGATGGGCGCGATACGTTGGCCCGAAGGGACAATCGATCGGAATGCACACCTTTGGCGCTTCCGCGCCGTTAAAAGAGTTGCAAAAGAAATTCGGGTTCATGCCCGAGCGCGTGGTTGCAACAGCGAAAGAGCTGCTGGGAAAGGCGAGGTAAATCGTGCGAATCGGAATGGGAGCGGATCATGCGGGATATGTGCTCAAGGATCAGCTCGCAGCGTTTTTGCGCGACGCGAAACACGACGTGACGGACTTCGGCACGAATGGTCCGGCGCCTGTCGACTACCCCGATTTTGCGCAAGCGGTCGGCGAGGCGCTAATCGCGGGCCGCGTTGAACGCGGAATCGTCATTTGCGGAAGCGGCGTGGGCGCCTGCATCGCGGCAAATAAAATCCCAGGAATACGCGCGTGCATGTGCCACGATTCCTATTCCGCGCATCAGGGAGTTCAACACGACAGCATGAACGTGCTCGTGCTGGGCGCGCGCGTGATTGGTCCAATGCTGGCGCAGGAATTGGTGACGAACTTCCTGGGGGCGCACTACTGGGGCCACGAAAAAGGCCAGGAGCGCCTCGAACGCAGAGTCGAAAAAATTAAGGCAATCGAGATGAAGTACAGTTTGCCGGCGAAAACCGGGAAGGGGTAGACGAAATGGCGACGCAAACAGTAGGAAACGCAAACGCGGCGAAAACGGCGAATCCGCTGAAGGAACTCACGAAGTTCGGGCAAGCCGTGTGGCTCGACTATATTCGTCGAAATTTGCTGACCAGCGGCGAACTTCAGCGCCTGATTGACGAAGATGATCTGCGCGGAATGACGTCCAATCCCACGATTTTCGAAAAAGCCATCACTGGCAGCACGGATTATGCCGATTTTCTGAAGTCGCTCGCATCCAGGCCGGAACTCGACGCCAAAGGGCGCTACGAATTGCTCGCGATTCGCGACATTCAGGGAGCCGCTGATATTTTGCGCTCCGTTTACGAAAAAACGAAGCGGCGTGACGGCTACGTCAGCCTGGAAGTGTCTCCGCTGCTGGCTCGCGACACGAAGGGAACAATCGAAGAAGCCCGGCGGCTGTGGAAAATGGTCGCGCGTGAAAACGTGATGATCAAAGTTCCTGGCACGTCTGAAGGTTTGCCCGCCATTGAGCAATTGCTCAGCGAAGGCATCAACATCAATATCACTCTGCTCTTCGCGCAGGAGACTTACGAAAAAGTCGCGCTCTCGTATATCGCAGCGCTCGAGACCTATGCCAAAAATGGCGGCGATTTGAGCAAAATGGGGAGCGTCGCGAGTTTTTTTGTGAGCCGCATTGATACCCTGGTGGATAAACAGTTGGACGAGCGGCTGAAAACGGAAACGAACGCGGACAGGCGCGCGTTACTCCAGAGTTTGCTGGGCAAGGTGGCGATTGCCAATGCCAAGATGGCGTACGAACGTTACCAGCATATTTTCCAAGGACCGCGATGGGCAGCGCTCGCGGCAAAGGGCGCGCACACGCAGCGAGTTCTCTGGGCCAGCACCAGCACCAAGAATCCGAACTATCGCGACGTGATGTACGTCGAGGAGTTGATCGGTCCAGACACGGTCAACACGATCCCTCCCGCAACGCTGGATGAGTTCCGCGATCACGGCAAAGTCCGCGCGAGCCTTGTCGAAAATGTCGATGCGGCACGAGCGACGATGCAAAACCTCGCGAAGGCCGGAATCTCGATGAAGGAAGTCACGGATCAACTGGTCGATGACGGCGTGAAATTGTTCGCGGATGCGTTTGGGAAACTGCTGGCTGCCGTCGAGCAGACAATGAATGCCTCGCCGAAATCGAAAATCGCGATGCAAACGTATAGTTTGCCCGAGGGTCTCGGCCAAACCGTAAAACAAACAATTGACGAGTGGACCAGCAGCGGGAAAATGCGCAGGCTCTGGGCGCACGATGCGACACTCTGGACGGGGAGCGACGAAGCGAAATGGCTCGGATGGCTCGGCGTAACGGAAGATCAAATCGCGCACGCAAATCAACTCACGGACGTTGCGAAGGACGTGCAAGCAGGGGCATTTACGCATGCAGTTCTGCTCGGCATGGGTGGTTCGAGTTTGTGTCCGGAAGTGTTAAGCAAGACGTTTGGCAAGACGGCCGGTTTTCCTGAGCTGCATGTGCTCGATTCCACCGACCCAGCGCAGATCAAGGCCATCGAATCACAAATCGACATAAAGAAGACGCTTTTCATCGTGTCCAGCAAATCGGGAACTACGCTCGAGCCGAATATTTTTAAGCAGTATTTCTTTGAGCGCGCGAAGCAAGCCTCCGGCGCGGAACGAGTTGGAAAGCAATTCATCGCCATCACGGACCCGGGCTCAAAATTGCAGACCGTCGCGGAAGGCGACAAGTTCCGGCACATTTTTTACGGCGTGCCGAGCATCGGCGGACGCTATTCGGCGCTCTCGGATTTTGGCCTTGTGCCGGGCGCAGTGATGGGCGTCGACGTCAAGAAGTTTCTCGACCGCACCGAAGAAATGGTGCAGGCGTGCGCGTCTTCGGTACCGGCGAATGAAAATCCAGGTGCGGTCCTGGGCGCGATTCTCGGCGTGCTGGCGAAGAATGGTCGCGACAAAGTGACCCTGATCACGTCGCCCGGGATTCGCGATTTGGGCGCGTGGCTTGAACAATTGCTCGCGGAGTCCACGGGCAAGCAGGGCAAAGGGCTGATTCCCGTGGACCGCGAGGAAATCGGAGCGCCGGAAGTTTACGGGAACGATCGCGTCTTCGCGTACGTGCGGCTGGAATCGGCGCCGGACGCGCAGCAGGACGCGAAAGTGGCCGCACTCGAAAAAGCTGGACAGCCAGTTGTACGAATCTCCGTGCGCGATGCCTTCGATTTGGGTCAGTCATTCTTCCGATGGGAAATTGCAACGGCGGTGGCCGGAGCCATCATCGGAATTAACGCGTTCAATCAGCCGGACGTCGAAGCCAGCAAAATCGAAACCAAGAAATTGACCGAGCAGTATGAAAAAACCGGCTCGTTGCCGCCGGAGCAGCCTTTCTTCGAGGAAAAGGGCATCAAGCTTTTCGCTGACGACAAGAATGCCGCGGCGTTGAACGAAATTGTCGGGAGCGGCAAATCTCTCGCCGCATATCTGCGCGCGCATCTTGGGCGGCTGCAGGCTGGAGATTATTTCGCAACGCTCGCGTTCATTCCGATGAATGATGAGCACGAGAAAACTTTGCAAGCGATGCGTCATGCCGTGCGCGACAAAAAACGTGTCGCTACGTGTCTGGGATTCGGACCGCGCTTCCTCCACTCGACTGGTCAAGCGTACAAAGGCGGCCCCAACAGCGGCGTCTTTCTGCAAATTACGTGTGACGACGCCGCGGATCTTCCCGTGCCGGGGCAGAAGTATACGTTCGGGATTGTAAAAGCAGCGCAGGCGCGCGGCGATTTTGCCGTGTTGGCGGAGCGCAATCGTCGGGCGTTGCGGATTCATTTAGGCTCGGACGTACGGGCGGGGCTGGCGGCAATCGACGCAGCGGTGCGCGAGGCCCTCGCGTGAAAGAACTGAACGAAGATGTGATTTGAATTGCGAACAAGGTTCGCGGTTAACTTAAAACAAGTCGGACGAATTGTGCCGTAAGCTGCGTTTAAAGGAGCGATTTGATGCAAATTGGGATGGTGGGCCTGGGGCGAATGGGCGCGAACATGGTGCGCCGGCTGATGCGGGGAGGTCACCAGTGCGTCGCGTTCGATATGAACCAGGACAACGTGAAGCAGCTCGCGGGCGAGGGCGCAACGGGTGCAGCCTCGCTCGATGATTTTGTGAAAAAGCTGAATGCGCCTCGCGCGATTTGGATGATGGTTCCCGCCGGTGTGGTGGATGAAACGGTATACGCACTCAGCTCGCGCCTCCAGCGCGGCGATATTCTGATCGACGGCGGAAACTCCTATTACATCGACGACATTCGGCGCGCAAAGGATCTGGAGACGAAAGGCGTGCGCTACGTGGATGTGGGCACCAGCGGTGGCGTCTGGGGACTCGAGCGCGGTTACTGCATGATGATTGGCGGTCCGGATGATGTGGTCAAACATCTCGATCCGATCTTCAAGACGTTGGCGCCCGGACGCGGAAATCTATCGCGCACGCCCGGCCGCGAAAAATCCACCGGAACTTCGGAAGAGGGGTACCTCCACTGCGGACCCTCCGGCGGCGGCCATTTTGTGAAGATGGTGCATAACGGAATCGAATACGGCTTGATGGCGGCGTATGCGGAGGGATTGAATATTCTGAAGCATGCGAACGTCGGCAAGAAAACGGCGGCGGCCGATGCGGAGACGACGCCGCTGCGTAATCCGGAGCATTATCAATACGATTTTAATCTCGCTGACGTTGCGGAAGTGTGGCGCCGCGGCAGCGTGATTGCCTCGTGGTTGCTCGACTTGACGGCCATTGCTCTTTTCGAGCAGCCGGATCTGGCGAAATTTTCGGGACGCGTTTCGGATTCAGGCGAGGGACGCTGGACCATTCAAGCGGCCATCGACGAAGCGTCGCCCGCACCCGTTCTCAGCGCGGCGCTCTATGAGCGCTTTAGCTCTCGCGGAGAGGATGAGTTCGCCGCGAAGCTGCTTTCGGCGATGCGCTACCAATTCGGCGGCCACGTCGAACGCGCCGCCGGCAAATAATTCGCGGTAATCAATATCATTTCGAAAAGAGAAATCGAGGGCTCTGAAGCATGTATAACGGCAAAGAAACAGCGGTGATCGCGCCGGGCAACAGGAGGACTAGTGGAGAGGCAGGCCGACCCGCCGGCCCGTGCGTGATGGTGATCTTCGGCATCGGCGGCGATTTGACCAAGAGAAAACTTTTCCCCGCGCTGTACAACTTGGCAAAAGACGATTTGTTGCCGAAGGAGTTCGCAATTGTGGGAATTGGACGCGGCGAATCGTCGACGCCCGAGTTTCAAAAGAAAATCGCGCAGGAAATCCGTGAGTTTGCAACGAGCGATATCGAGCCGGCGCTGATCGATTGGCTGACCGAGCGCCTTTATTACCACGTTGGGAACTTCCAGGATCCCGCCGCGTACAAATCGCTGGCAGCGCTGCTGACCAACGTGGACAAGGATCATTCGACCGGAGGGAATTACTTTTATTATCTGGCTACGGCCCCTGAATTCTTCGGCGAAATCACGCGGCAGCTGGGTGCGGCCGGTTTAACGCAGCAGGTGGAGAATCGTTGGCGGCGCGTCATTTACGAAAAGCCATTCGGTGATGGCCTTTCCTCGGCGCATGCTTTGAATTGCGAAATCGAGGAAGTGCTCCAGGAAAATCAGATTTACCGCATAGATCATTATCTCGGCAAAGAAACAGTGCAAAATATTTTGGCGTTCCGGTTCGGCAATGGAATTTTCGAACCTGTCTGGAATCGCCGCTACATCGATCACGTGCAAATCACCGTGGCGGAAACGATGGGCGTGGAGAACCGCGGCGGCTACTACGACCATTCCGGCGCTCTGCGCGACATGGTGCCGAATCACATTTTTCAGCTTATCAGCCTGGTAACGATGGAACCTCCTGTTTCCTTCGACGCGGATGCGGTCCGCGACGAACAGACGAAAGTGCTGCGCGCGATGCAACCCCTCACCGAACAGGATGTTCTGATGCGCACGGTGCGCGGGCAGTACGGCGAAGGCACGGACGGGAATGTGCGGCTCCCGGCTTATCGTTCCGAGCCTCGCGTCAGTCCCGTTTCCTCGACGGAAACTTTTGTTGCCTTGAAACTTCTGATGGATAACTGGCGTTGGGCCGGTGTGCCCTTGTACCTGCGCACAGGAAAGAGGTTGAAGATTCGCTCCAGCGAAATCGTCATTCAGTTTAAGAGCGTGCCATTCATGCTGTTTCGAAAAACGTCAGTCGAGCGGCTCTCGCCCAATCAATTCATTGTTCACATCCAGCCGCAGGAGGGAATTTCCCTGCAATTCGGCGCGAAAATTCCGGGGCCGATTGTGAAACTTGGCACCGTGAATATGGATTTCCGCTATGCGGATTATTTTGGCTCGAAACCCAGCACTGGGTATGAGCGCCTCCTTTACGAATGCATGATCGGCGATGCCACCTTGTTTCAACGCGCCGACATGGTCGAAGCCAGTTGGAGCGTCGTGCAGCCAATCCTCGACGTCTGGCAAGCGTTGCCGCCCCGCAATTTCCCGAATTATCCCGCCGGCTCGTGGGGTCCCTGGGAAGCGAATGACCTGCTCGAGCGCGACGGCCGCCAGTGGAGGGAGCCCGGACAGTGATTCTTGCCGGGGACGTCGGCGGAACCAATACGCGGCTGGCGTTTTTTGAGCAGCGCGAAGGCAACCTTGCCTGCGTCGTTGAACAAGTCTATCCCAGTCACGGGTACGCGAGCCTCGAAGACATTGTCGCGGACTTTTTGGCGGTGCGAAAAGTTCATCCCGACTCGGTATCCATCGGAGTCGCCGGGCCGGTCCGCGATGGCGTATGCCGCGCGACGAATTTGCCGTGGGTCGTCGATGCCAGACTGGTTGCACAGCGAATCGGCTTTTGTTCCATCATACTGATCAATGATCTCGAGGCAAACGCTTACGGCATCGCCACGCTTGAACCGAAAGATTTTGCCGTGTTGCAACGCGGCGCTCCGGATGCCAGAGGAAATTGTGTAGTGGTCTCGCCGGGAACGGGGCTCGGCGAGGCGGCGCTTCATTGGGAGGGTACCCGCTACGCTCCCCTGGCCAGCGAAGGCGGGCATTCCAGTTTTGCTCCGAGCGATGAAATCCAGGACGAAATGCTCAGATCTATGCGCGCGAAATTCGGTCATGTCAGCTGGGAGCGCCTCGTGTGCGGCCCCGGATTGGTGAATATTTATGAATTCCTGCGCAATACAGGCCGCGGCGAAGAGCCGCCATGGCTCGCGGCGGAAATGAAGCAGAGCGATCCCGCGCCAGTCATCTCAAGCATGGCGCTCGCCGGAAAATCTGCTCTGTGCGAGAAGGCGCTCGATCTCTTCGTTGTCCTGCTCGGATCGGAAGCAGGGAACATGGCGTTGAAGGTGCTGGCCACGGGCGGTGTTTATATCGGCGGCGGAATCGCGCCGAAAATCCTGCCGAAGCTTCAGACCCCGGCATTCCTCGCAGCCTTCACGAACAAAGGAAGATTGAAAGAAGTGCTGGAGTCCATGCCCGTGCGCGTGATTCTGAATGATGGGGCCGGCTTGCGCGGAGCTGCATATCGCGCAACATTAACGCTGTAAGCAAAGGTTCATTTCTGTGATTCCAGTTTCGCGCGTACGGTCACTTCACTGTCCTTCAACACATTTAAATTCCGTTCCCAGGACTTGGCTTTCCCTGATTGAATTTGGATCTTGTGCGCGCCAGCGGCAACGTGGAGCAGCGAAGGCGTGTTGCCTACAAATTGTCCGTCCAGGTAAATGTCGGCTCCCGCTGGGTCGGAAGAAACATTCACGGAGCCAAATCCCTCCTCTTGTGCGGTTTTTGGCGACATGCCCGCTTCCGGATAAAAGCGTTTCAGTACGTTGATCAGGTCCTGCGCGCTCAGCGCGAAATTCAACCCTTGAATCTCCTGTCCGGCGCGATTGCGCACCCCTTTCAGCGTGTTGATGCCGACCACGTTTCCGCGGTCGTCCAGCAGCGGGCCGCCGCTGTTCCCAGGATTGATCGCCGCGTCGGTTTGAATCCACGTACCGCTTCCTAGTTCACGCTCGCGGCCAATGGCGCTCACCACGCCTTTCGTGACCGTGTCGCGCAGGCCGCCGTCGGGATTACCGATGGCGATAACGCTTTCTCCCTTTTGCACTGCCGTGATGCTCGTCAACGTCAAATGGGGAAATGCGGATCCCTCCACCTTCACGAGGGCGATATCCTTGTCCGGGTCGGAGTACACCACATGCGCCGGCAGGCGCTGGTTGCGAGACGTGATCGCGGTCAGAATCGATTCGTCTGCGATCACGTGCTTGTTCGTCGCAATCAGTCCGGTGCTTGTGATGAAAAATCCCGTTCCCCATCCGTTTATACCCTCAACGCGCACAATCGCCGGATTTGTTGCCTCAACAACCTGCTCGGCGGGTAACGGGGCGCTTGCCGCAATGGTTTCGTTCATGGCGCTCGTAATTTCTGGCCTGCCGGTGAAGACCTTGGCGAGCGGCTCCAATATCACTTCGAAGTGGTCCGTCTTGATCAGCCAGTAATTTCCTTCCGAGCGGCCGTTGAATGAATGCCATGTGAAAGGGCCTTCGGTCAGCGTAATTTGCTGGCTGGCATAACCATCCATGGAAATTCGCACAACGATCGGATGTTCCAGGCGTGATCCGAATACAGTGTGTGTTTTGTGAAAATAGCCGCCGGGATACTGTACGGTGTAGGGCGTTTTGCCCGTGATCAAACCATTCATCTCAACGGTCGCCCCGGCAGGACTGCTGGTGATCGATAACGTCGCGGCGTGCGCGGAAGAGCTCAGCAGGCATAGCCCACCGAATGTGGCGGTAACGGCCAGTTTTGAAACGCGCATTCAAGCCTCCCAAGAGGGGACGGTGCCGAGGATGACACTTTACTGCTGAGTAGTCAATCGAACGACCACGCCAGCCGCCAACCCAGGTACGGGCCATCTGGCGTTTTCACAAATCGCCTGCCGGCAATGTTGCGCTTCGCAGTTGTTTCAAGCATGGCTTACACTGGCGTGCTGATGAGAATCCTCCACCTCGACACGCGTCCGGATTGGCGCGGCGGCCAGCTGCAAATTCTTCTGACGCTGCGCGGCCTTCGTGAGCGCGGTCACGACGCGCAGTTGATGGCCCGCGAGGCCTCGCCTCTAGCGCGTCGGGCGGCAGTCGAGGGCTTTTCCGTTCATCTGTTTCCGCCGCGATTTCTCCGATTGCAAGCAGCGCTGTGTCTGCGCGAAATCCTTGACCAGCAGAGTTTTGACATTTTGCACGCGCACGATCCGCACGCATTGACCGCCGTGTGGTTCACCCGCGCCCATCGTCGTAGCCGGTTGGTTGCCGCCCGCCGCGTCGCTTACCCGTTGAGCCACGCGCCGCTTAGCCTCGCGCGATATCGCGCCGCGCACCGCATCATCGCTGTTTCACAATTCGTTGCGGACAGTGTGGTCGCCTCCGGCATGAATTCTTCTCGCGTAGTCGTGGTATACGACGGGGTGGAAGTTCCTCCAGCAACAGCCGCGGAAATGCGCCGCGCGGCGCGCGCGCGATGGGAAATCACGGAACACGATCTGTTGCTAGGTTGCGTCGGATATTTGCTCCCCGAAAAAGGACAAGAGACGCTTCTGCGCGCATTGCCCCGGATCCGCGCGCAGTTTCCGAACTGCCGCGTAATCCTGGCGGGTGACGGCCCATGCCGCATGAAATTGCAAACGCTTGCGAGAGAGTTGGGAATCATCGATGCGGTAATCTTCGCGGGCTTCGTGGAAGATGTCGAAGCGGTCTATCGAGCGCTTGATCTGTTTGTGTTTCCCTCTTTGGCGGAGCCTTTGGGTTCCTCTCTTCTTGCTGCGATGGCGCATGGATTGCCGGCGATTGCCGTCGCGAGTGGCGGCGTACCAGAGATAATCGAAAACGGAAGAAACGGAATGCTTGTCGATTCACCGGACGCCCTGAAATTCGCGGCCTCGGTTTGTCAAATGCTCGGAGATCGTGACGGGGCCGCTCGCGTCGCAAAAGCGGCACGAGAGACTGTTGAGCGGCGTTTCTCCGCGCAATTGCTGGCGGAAAACACTCTACGGCAATATCAAACAATCCTTTCACCAGCTGAAAAGTTTTGACAACCCTGACTTTTTCTCGTGCATCCAGTCTATAGGCGCGCCTGAATTTGCGCGCTCGCTTCAGTGGGCCCATAGTTTCTGCATTGCTCTTCTGAAGTGAATCGCATCCGTAAAATCAGGAGGGAAATCACATGCGTACACGTTTGAGTCCATGTCTTGCAGCGCTGGCTGTTGTTGCTTTTGCAATTCCTGTTTGGGCGCATTCTGAATCCACGCCTCTCACACTCACCCGGCCCGCAACGATCGGGACCGTCTCATTACAGCCCGGACGGTACACGCTCACTGCGGATACGGACATGAATGACGTGATGGTTAAACGCGCTGGAAAACTGATCGCCACCGTTCCCGGGAAACAAGTCGCATTGAATAGGAAGCCGGAATATACGGCAGTGGTCTTCAACCACAGACAAATCCAGGAAATTCAGTTCGAAGGCAAAACGGAAGCGATCAAAGTCGACTAGCGTCGCGTAAACTGTGCACCTCAGGGGGCGAGTGATTTAACACACTCGCCCTTATTTAAAGCCGTCGGTTGGCGCCACGCGGAATCAGCGTCTCCATACAAGCATCCTGATTCCATCGCGCGGTCGCAGCGTGATTGATGGCCAGAGTTCAATTGTCTGGTCCGGCGCCAGCGCAAGGCCAAAGCGCGATGCGATGGACGCGAGCAACAGCGTTGCCTCCATCATTGCGAATGACGCCCCGATGCACACCCTGGGTCCTCCGCCGAACGGGAAGTAAGCGAACCGTGGCAGCGTTTTCTGTGGCGAGTCCATCCATCGCTCGGGCCGGAATTGCTCCGGCTCGTCGAAATAGTGCGCATCGCGGTGCACTACCCACTGGCTCATATAGATCGTTGTGTTGCGCGGGACGTGATAACCACCAATCGCACAATCTTCGATGGCTTGGCGGCCCATCGCCCACGCCGGTGGATAGAGCCTTAATGATTCGCGAACGATCGCTTCGGTAAATCGCAGCTTCGGCAAGTCCTCATAGGTCGGCACGTGGCCAGGAGTTACAGCGCGCAATTCGGCAAGCAGTTCCGATTCCGCGGCCGGATTCTGAGCGAGCAAATAAAACGTCCACGCCAGCGTAGTCGCCGTCGTTTCATGCCCCGCGAGCAGGAGCGTCATCACCTCGTCCCGGAGCTGCTTGCTGTCCATTCCGGCGCCACTGTCATCGCGCGCGTAGAGCAGCATCGAAAGCAAGTCTTCCATTTCCGTATGGCTGTTACGCCGCTGATCGATGATTCGATAGAGAACTTCATCGAGGCGGTCCACGGCGTTTCGTGAACGTATGTTTCCCGGCGTAGGCCAGTTGGATGGCAGCAGAAATCCCGTCTTCACCCGTGCATCGAATTGCCGAATTGCCGCGGCCAAGGATTCTCCGATGATGCGAACCGTTTCTGCCTCGAGATCCGCGCCGAAGAGCGTTCTGGCTGCAATCTTCAGCGTCAGTTGCATCATCTCTGCGCGGATTTCGCGCGTTTCACCGTCGCTCCACGTGTCGAGCATCTGTTCCGCATAGCCCGTCATCACTGGCGCGTATGCCATCACGCGCTCGCGATGAAATGCAGGTTGCGCCAACCTTCTTTGCCGCCGCCAGAATTCACCTTCGCTCGTCAGCAAGCCATTGCCGAGAACGCGGCTGCCTTCGCGCAAGTCGGCGCTCTTGATGAACTTCGCGCTTTGCGTGATCAGGATTTCTTCAATCAGGCTCGGCCGGTTGAAGAAATAAACGGGAAACTTCAAGAATCGGAAACGCGCCGTGTCGCCGTACTTGCGTTGCGTGCTTATGATGAAGTCGAGCGGCTGATGCGTGAAATGATATAGCGGGCGAAACAGTGCAATGCCCCTGGGCCCGGGCGGGAGCGTGGTGTTCGGCATTGAGTTTATTTTGATGCCGCCAGTGACGAAGCGGAGTCTTCGTTGCTCACGACTTCTTGAGGTTGCTCTATTTGAGATACGTTGCGAGCCAATCCAGAAATTCGTGATACCACAGTTTGCTATTCTGAGGTTTCAGCACCCAGTGGCCCTCGTCGGGGAAAATGATAAGTTTCGACGGCACGCCCTGCCGCTGCAACGCCGTAAAAAGCTCCAGGTCCTGCGTGTAGGGAACCCGAAAATCGAGTTCGCCGTCAATCACCAGCATTGGTGTGTGGAATTTCCCGAGTGCCGCCGCGTAAGTTGACGGCGACCACTTGGCGTAAGTCTCGGGATCACTCCACGGCGTTCCGCGCAAATCGTGCTCAACGAACCACAATTCTTCCGTCGCGCCGTACATGCTCACCAGATCATACGGTCCCGCGTGGCTGATCAGGCAGCGAAAGCGCCCCGTGTGCGTCGCGATCCAATCCGTCATGTAACCGCCGTACGAGCCGCCCGCCTCGGCGAGCCGCGTGCTGTCGATAAATGGAAAATGCGCGATCGCGTAATCGACGCCATCCATTAAATCAACGTACGGCTTCCCACCCCAGTCGGATTGTATTGCGTCAGTGAATTTCTGGCCGTAGCCCGTCGAGCCGGTGGGATTGATCATCACAACGACGTACCCCGGCGCCGCCATGATTTCCGGATTCCAGCGGTAGCCCCACTCATCGTCCCATGCGCCTTGCGGTCCGCCATGAACGAGCAGAAGCATCGGGTATTTTTTCGCGGCATCGAAATGCGGCGGCTTGACTAGCAGGCCTTCGACTTTCGTGTTGTTTGCCCCCGTGAACCAGAATGGCTCGGCGGCGGGCAGTTCGAGTGGAGCGAGAAGCGCGGCATTCTGATGTGTGATTTGCCGAACGTCCGTCCCGTCCGAATTGGCTGAAAAAATCTCCGCGGGATACGTCAGGCTCGAACGCGAAAAAACCAGCCGCTTGCCGTCCGCACTCAGTGAAAATTCCGCGTTGAAACCTTTTGGGATGACGAGCCTCGGCATCTCACCGGGCGCTGCAGTGATGCTAAAAATCGGCATCTCCGCGTGATCTTCCACCTGAAAATAAATCGTGCGGCTGTTTGGAAACCACTCATACGACTCTACGCTGCTATCGAAATGCGGCGTCAGGTCAGTGTGCTCACCGTTCGAGCGATTGTAGAGCATCAATTGCCAGCGATCGCTCTCGTAACCCGCCGTCATTTGCGAACGGTAGGCGATCCATTTTCCGTCGGGCGAGTACGCAGGTCCCCAATCGTCGCCTTTATTCGTCGTGATGCGCTTGGGCTCCGATTCACCCGAAACGGGAACGGTGAATAAATCGCCGTTCGTGCTGAGCGCCTCATCTTTGTCGGTATTGGCGGTGAAGCAAACCTCCGCGCTGTCGGTAGAAAACGCAATCGCTTCAGGTGCGCCCAGATTGAACGGAGGCACGTCATAATCCGCACCAGGCGTAAGGTCACGCGGCGTTCCCTTCGTCACTGCCGTCACAAATAAATGGCTGCGCTTCCCGTCCGCCCACGCTGTCCAGTGACGATAGAGCAGGCGCGTCGCGATGTGCGCCTTGACCGGATTTTTCGCCGCCGCTTCGTCGCGAGCCTTGTTGCAAGCGTCGTCCCGGCAATCCGGATAAACGCGCGAAGTGAAGGCCATCCATTTCCCGTCGGGAGACCAAATCTCGTTGTCCACGTCGGTCGAAAGAAAGGTGACACGCGAAGCTTCGCCGCCGAACACAGACATCACGTAAATCTGCGTCGCGCCATCGCGCGACGACAGAAACGCGATTTGCTTCCCATCGGGTGACCATCGCGGGCGCGAATCGCTTCCGCTGCGCGTCAACTCTCGTTCGACGCCGCCTTCCGCTGGCACGATCCAGATGTTGCTCATCGAGTGGTTCGCCTGCATATCGGGCGTCGCAACCACATACGCCACCCATTTGCCGTCGGGAGAAACCTGCGGATCGCTCAAGCGATGCATGGCAATCATGTCGTCAAACTGGATCGCGCGCTTCTGCGTCTGCGCGGAGGTTGACGTACACAGAAACAAGCAAGAAAACACGATCCAGATCACACCCTTTGCGAAACGCATCGAACGGCCTCCTCCGAATTTGTCGCGGTGCTCATCGGTGCAAAATGATGTCACTTTCCAGTCGTGATGCCAAGTGCGACGCATTCACGGATAAAATGCCGCAAGTCATCGAATTAACGCGTCCCGTAAGTTGGTGTATGATTCGCTTTCGTCGGAAGGAACTTCCTTGCAAAGCGCGCTCATCGTTGACCGTTTGCATTTCGCCTTTACGGTCACGTTCCATTATATTTTCCCGCAAATCACGATGGGCCTCGCTCTGCTCATCGTCGTCTTGAAAACTATGGCGTTGCGCGCCGGCAACGAGCATTACAACCGCGCCGCGCGTTTCTGGGCCAAGATTTTCGGCATCAACTTCGCCGTCGGCGTCGTCACCGGCATTCCCATGGAATTTCAGTTCGGAACGAACTGGTCGGCATTCTCGCAAGCCGCGGGCGGCGTAATTGGACAGACGCTTGCCATGGAAGGCGTGTTTTCCTTCTTCCTCGAATCGAGCTTCTTGGGACTTTTCCTCTTTGGAGAAAAGCGCCTCGGCCGTATCGGTCATTGGTTTTCCGCGGTCATGGTCTTTGTCGGTTCGTGGCTTTCCGGATACTTTATCGTCGCCACCGACGCGTGGATGCAGCACCCCGTCGCATATTCTTTCAGCTCGAATGGCACATTCGGTTTGCAAAGTTTCTGGGGCTTGCTCTTGAATCCGTGGACCCTCTGGCAATACCCGCACACGATGATCGGCGCGCTGCAAACCGGCTGCTTCGTGATGGCGGCGATTGGCGCATTTTATATTCTCGCAGAGCGGCACGTAGATTACGGCCGGACATTCTTGCGCGTGGGCGTGATTGTTGGTGTGCTGGCCGCGATCCTGCAGCTTTACCCGACGGGCGACGCACAAGGCGTCATGATTGCCCGCTATCAGCCCGTCACGCTCGCGGCAATGGAAGGATTATTTCACAGCGAGAAAGGCGCGCCTCTCGCCATCCTTGGCCAACCGGACGTCGCGAAAGAGCGCCTCGATAATCCCCTGATCATTCCTCGCGGCCTTAGCTTTTTGACTTATCGAGCCTGGACCGCGGAGGTGAAAGGCCTCGATCAATTTCCGCGAGACACGTGGCCCGATCAAATTGAGCTGGTGTATTTCAGTTATCACATCATGGTTGGACTCGGCACAATATTCATCGCGATATTTGTGATTGCCGCTTTTCTGCTGTGGCGTGGCGCGCTTTATCGCAGCCGCGCGATGCTGTGGATCATCATGCTCGCCTTGCCGTTTCCGTTTATCGCCAACACCGCGGGATGGATCACCGCCGAAGCGGGACGCCAACCCTGGTTGATTTACGGAATGCTGCGCACATCGGCAGGAGCGTCGCCGCTCGTTTCGGCCGGCAACGCGTGGTTCACGCTCATCGGTTTCATGGGTTTGTATACTGTGTTGGGGATTCTGTATTTGTTTTTGGTGTATCGCGAGATCGAGCGCGGCCCGGAAGTCGAAGCGGCCGCATCAGCTGTCTTGGTGAGATAAGGAAAAAATGGGCGCCATCTGGTTCTGCTTAACAGCGCTGATGCTGACGGTCTACGTCGTCCTCGACGGATTCGATCTCGGCACCGGAATCGTCCATCTTCTCATCGCGCGCAACGAAGATGAACGCAGGCTCGTCTCCCGCACCGTCGGGCCAGTGTGGGATGCCAACGAAGTCTGGTTGCTCGCCGCGGGCGGCACGCTTTATTTCGCATTCCCGGCTCTTTATGCTGCCAGCTTCAGCGGATTTTATCTTCCCTTGATGATTGTGTTGTGGCTCCTCATCCTGCGCGGTATTTCCTTGGAATTCCGGAGCCATGTCACCATCCCCATCTGGGAATCCTTCTGGGCCGCTATCTTCTCCTTCGCGAGTTTGCTTTTGGCCGTATTTTATGGCGCAGCGCTAGGAAACGTTGTCCGCGGAGTACCCCTCAACGCGCACGGGCAATTCTTTGAGGCGCTCTGGACGAATTTTCGTCCTCACGGCGAAACCGGCATTCTTGATTGGTACACGATTCTCGCTGGCGTGACGGCTCTTGTGGCTCTCACTCTACACGGTGCGCTGTGGGTCGCGCTAAAGACCGAAGGCGCTCTTCATGAACGCGCACGCAAACTGGCGGCTGCACTTTGGTGGGCCGTCGCGCTTTTTACGACCCTGATCACTTGGGCGAGCTTTTCATTGCAGCCGCATCTCTACGCCAGCTATGCCGCGCGCCCGTGGGGATACATTTTCCCCGCAATTGCGGTCGCGGCCTTGGTTGCCACGATTGTATTTCTGAAAAACGAGAGCCGGGCATTTTATTCGTCCTGCATTTATCTTGTCGGAATGCTCACAAGCGTCGCTTTCGGACTCTACCCGGACGTTCTCCCCGCCAGCACCAATCCCGCTCTGTCGCTGACCGTCGAAAACGCAAAAGCCGCGGATTACGGCCTGAAGATCGGTCTGGTCTGGTGGACAATCGGCGTCATTCTGGCCACGATTTACTTTGTGATGGTCTACCGCCGGTTCGCGGGAAAAGTCAGCGCCTCATCGGACGAACACGGCTACTAGCGGCTCGCGGAAAATCGTACCGAATCAATCTTTACGCATCCCCGTAATCAGAAAAGCCGCTCCAATCGTCAGAACCGGCACGCTGAACCACAGTGGAAAGTGAATCACCTTTCGCGTCTCGAATAGCACTCTCATTGCGCCCACTTGCTGGGAATGCTGTTCGACGCGATAACTGAATTGCGGGTGTATCAGCGCCGCAACGCCGAGCAGGATCAACACCACGCCGACCACTATCGGCAAGCGCATGCGCATCCGTCGAATCACTTTCCTCCCCGCCCTGAAGCGTTCCAGCCTTCTGCAGGCAGCAGTCCAGTCACATTCTCTGAAGTAAGCGGCTTGATAATCTCGTCCAGATAATCCGAGGCGCCTTCGACGCGCTCCAAATGCGGATAGCGTATGCCGTCGTGATAATCGATCTCGTACGTTTCCACGAATCCGCCGTTCGCAACCAGCAGTTTCAGCGGACGCGCTTCCTTTCCGCTGTCTTCGACGGCGTTCCGCATGGTCTTGATCGACCATCGCCGCCCATTCACGGCCTGAATTTTCATTCCCGGCCCGATTCCTGCTTTGTACGCAACCATGCCGTGGATCACATCACGAATTGTGCCGTCCTCTTCGAGCACAAGGCCGATCGAGTTCGTCAGGTCCAGATGGTTGTCGGTCGATTCATCGTCGAGAATCATTTGATTCGGCGCGTCATTGTAAACCAGCTTGTACCCTCCGCCCTCGATTCCGCCAAGCGGCGCCCGCGGGCCAACATAATCAAGCCGCTCGCGCAGGAATTTCGCCCAGTCATAAGGAGCAATTTCGTTGAGCGTCGCGACGATGTCGTCAAAAGTGTAAGTTTTCAACGCGGGCTTGCCACCGGGCCCGCCGTGAAAAATCCTGCAGAAATCGTTCACGGATTTCTTATCGTTGGTCAACTTGCGCAGCGTTGTATCCACGTCCAGCCAGATCAGCGTCCCTTCATCGTAGTAATCGGTGCTGCGCCGCCAGTTCGCCCATTGCGGAGCCGCGAAGTAGAGAAGCTGCGCCGCGTCCGCCGTATCCTGCAGCGGACGCCACTCGCGTCCCGGACGGTGATCGAGCGTTGCCGCCACGTCGGCGAGATGCTCGCGAAGCTGCTCCGGCGTCCACAAACCGCTGCGCGCGGAAAGTATCGTGCCCAGATATTGCGTCAGCCCCTCGTAAACCCACAGCAGGTCGCCCTTCATCGGCGTGTTGTAATCCGGCGTTGCCAGACCGGCCGGACGCCGGAATTTCCCATTCCACGAGTGCGTGAATTCGTGCGGCAGCAGATCGGCGTTTGTGATACGCAGCGTCGGATCAATCATCGTTCGCTCGTCCACGCGATCGTCGCTTGACTCGTGATGCTCCAGGCCAAAGTGCGCAACGTTGTCGCTGAGCGTCAGCAGAAAATGATAATCGCGATAATGTCGCGAACCGAACAGCGCGCCCGTCTCCGCGACCAGCCGCTTGTAGGCGAGTTGCGTTTCCGCGGGCATTTCGAGCGCTTCGGGACTGTCGGCGGCCATGTCGATTTCGTGTGACGGCGTCTGGCCCGGCGTCAGTTGAATGGCGCGAAAATAATGGCCGGAAAGGACAGGCGAATCGACCAGCGTGTTGAGCGGCGCGGGCTTGAAAATAATATCGTTGCCCGATTCTGTGTCCACTGGCAGCGCCGTGCCGTACTTCCAGCCTTCGGGCAGGCGTAGACTTGCATCGAACGTCAATTCGCGCGCGGGCCAGCCCTTTGGATAAAGCAGCACCTGATTCCAGCTCAGCACGTCGAGTTGCGCCGTGGCGGACGCGCCGGCCGAAAATCCAGTGGCGGGAGCGCTAAGAAGAAAATCAAGGGCCACGTGCAGCGAATTTGCACCCTCGGGAACCGTTAAATGAATCGCGAACATTTCCACCAGATCGCGGCGCCACGCGACGCGCTTGCCATTCGCCGTGAATTCCATGCCCGCCACATCCGTGATCGGGCCGTCCGGAGCATGCTCGCCGGGAATCCACTCGGGATAAAAAAGCGTCAGCGGGCCCGGATGAACGGGAATCTCTTCGGTAATGTGCAGAATCTTCTGCGGCGCGTGCGTTGCGTCCACGGCCAGGCGAATCGGCCCTGGCGCGCTTTGCGCCGCCACTCGTGTGGTACTTGCGAGAATTCCGGCTAAAACGCATGTCAAAACAAATATGCCCAAACAGGTCGCCGTTTTGCGCACTCGTCCTGATCCTTGCACGATGGTCCCCCCTTCAAAAACTCCCGGGCCCTTAATAACTTCTTGGAAAACTCTACCCGTTGTCATTCCGAGGAGCAACAGCGACGAGGAATCTGCATTTTCTTTGAGTTTATGAAACTCCGGTCCTCTCGCGTTACGGGAATCACAGCCAAGAGCACTTTTTGACCAAGTCCCCGCCAGCGGTCTGGTGAGAAATCCGACGGACATCTACCCGTTTAATGGCGCGGTCATGCAGGTGGTGTTGCCATCTTCCGTGGTGGGTTGAAAAACGGCAAATTTGCAATGGTCACGGACACGCGATGCCGCACTGCCTCGACGGTGAATTCCATTTTTAGTTTCGTCCCTGGCTTCGAGTACTCGGTCGCAACGCTCGCGAGCGCAATCATCCTCTTCAAAGTCGGTGACCACGTCGTCGAAGTAGCTTTTCCCACGTGCGCTCCACCCGCGCTGTAAACCGGTACGGCGACGCGCGACGCCGTGCTTTGCACTTGCGGCGCGAGACCGATTTTGTCGTAAAGCGCCTCGACTTCATCCCAATTAATATCCAGCCCAACGAACTGCCGTTCCGCGCCGCGTTTGTGCTCTTTGATCAGCGCCTCGCGCCCTACGAAGTGTTCCTTTTCCAGATTCACCATTCGCCCGAGCCCGATTTCGTACGGTGAATATTTCTGCGACTCGATCAGCGCCTTTTTGCTGCTCGTGTAATCCACCTCAATCAGCAGCAGCCCCGCTTCGATGCGCGCCACATCCAGCGCCAGCATTCCCGTCGGATGCAAATCGAATTGCCGGCCCTTCGCCGTCAGCTCATCCCACACCTTCGTCGCATCGTCCCACGGCATCCATATTTCGTAGCCCAAATCGCCCGTGTACCCTGTGCGCGAAATATCCACGGACACGCCCGCGATTTTCCCGTGCGTCACGCGAAAATATTTCAGGTTCGCAATGTCCGCATCCGCGATTTGCCGCAGCAGCCGCGCGGACGTCGGCCCTTGCAGCGCCAGCGCCGCCACGCGTTCGGAAATGTCCTCGATTTTCACGTCGAGACCCAGCGCATTCTGCTCGAACCAGCGCAGGCTCGGGTCCGCCGCCGTCCACCGGTACGTGTTTTCGCCCAGCCGAGAAATCGTGCCGTCGTCTACCACTTTGCCCTGCTCATCGCACCAGCAGCAGTAGATCACCTGCCCCACGCCGACTTTTCGAATGTCGCGCGTAATCACGCGGTTCACAAACGTCGTCGCGTCCGCCCCGGTGATGAAATATTTGTACAGCGGCGTCACGTCAATCAGCGCAGCCGCGTTGCGTATCGCGTTGTATTCGTGCTCGTGATGCGCCTCATACGCGCTCACCGTGTAATACCCGGACCACTCGCGATAATTCAAGCTCTCGCAAAGCTTAAACGTCCTCTCATGCACCGCCGTCCCGATGGGCACGTTTTCTCTCCTTAGTGATAATGCTTGCTAGGATGAAGCTGCGGAATGTCGCAGGACCCCGGCTTGCGGATGCAGTCGTCGTCTGCATTGCGAAGTTCGTCACCGAGATGTTTCCAAAACAGCTTCTTGGCTTCGATCTGGCCGTAGCTTTTCACGATATCGCCGTCCGGCAAATGAATTATATAGGCCCGGAACGTCCCCATATTGTCGCAGTTGCTGTGTGGCAGCGTCTCCGCTGCGACGAGAAGGTCTGAAGACCCGCGAATCCATTCGATGGCTCCGATATTCGGATCTTCCGGCACAAAGCAAGTGCGCGGATGAGACAGGAAGTTCTTCACCACATCCTTGGTTGGCTCCACAAGATTAAGGCCTTCCGGGCGGACAAAGAAGACCTGCGTCACAAAACCGCCCACCGCGCCACCCATAGTGTAAGTGGCGAAGAATGCGCGCGAATCCGGTGACCACCCAACCTCGCAGTCCGGCGACCATGTAAAACCTGCCTGGAATTCTCTGCCGAACGCCTCGACTACTAACACGGTGCGGGGAAGTTGGGGGTCCCGGTCTGGTGATACGACAATCGCTTTCTTACCGTCAGGTGAAGGAATCCGTATTGGAGGAGCAGATTGTGACAGGGAACAAACAGAGACGGCGTCGCGCGAGTATGAACCGCGTTCCAGTTTGTCTGCGGGATTGGTTCTCTGTGCTGCGCTGACGCCAATTGGTGACCAGAGCAATCCGCCAGCAATCGCGATGGATAAGACCTTCATAACCGCGAATTATATCCGCACTGCTGACGTTTTTCTCCATATGCTTGTGCCTAGCAGTTCGTGACAGTAGAATATGCGCTCTTCATTTTTTTCTTTGTGCTTTGGAATCTCAGTCGCATGTCACAGAAATTCGACGCAATCATCATCGGCGGCGGCCACAACGGCCTGGTGAACGCGGCCTATCTCGCCCGCGCCGGCAAAAAAGTGCTCGTCCTCGAACGCCGCTACGTCCTCGGAGGCGCCGCCGTCACCGAAGAAATCATCCCCGGCTTCAAATTCTCCGTTTGCTCTTACGTCGTTTCACTGCTGCGCCCGGAAATCATTCGCGATCTCGACCTTCCCCGCCACGGCCTGGAAATTCTACCCCTCGACGGCACATTCACTCCGATGCCCAACGGCGATTATCTCTGGCGCGTCAACGATCATGCTAAGACGCGCCGCGAACTCGTCCGCCATTCGCGCTGCGACGCCGAAGCCTACGACGAATTCGGCAAGCAAATGCTTCAAATGTGCCGCTTCGTCAAGCCGCTCCTCGGAATGGTGCCTCCGGATCCAACTTCGCTCCATCCCGCGGGCTTGAAAAAATTAATGTTTCTCGCAAAACGCTTTCAAGCACTGGCTGCGGAGGACAAATACAATCTCGTCCAGCTCATGACCATGAGCGCCGCCGATTTTCTCGATCAGTGGTTCGAAACCGACGTCCTTAAAGCCACCATGTCCGCCTCGGGAATCATCGGCACATTTCTGGGTGTCCGCTCTCCCGGCACTGCGTACGTTCTCCTTCATCATTACATGGGCGAAATTGACGGCGCATTCCGCGCCTGGGGATTCAGCCGCGGCGGCACTGGAGCAATTTCGAACGCCATCGCCGATGCCGCCCGCGAAGCCGGCGCGGAAATTCGCACGGAAGCGCCAGTCGCGCAAATCATCATGCGTGCCGGACGCGCCACGGGCGTCGTCCTCGAAAACGGCGAAGAAATCGAAGCGAAAATTGTTTCGTCGAGCGTCGACCCGAATCTCACATTCCTGAAAATGATGGACCCGCGCGGCCTGCCCGACGAATTCGTCGAAGAAGTCCGTCGTTACAAATATCGCGGCTCCTCCGGCAAAGTAAATCTCGCTCTCGACGCGCTTCCCGAATTCACTTGCTTGCCTTCAAACGGATCAAACCGCCATCTGCGCGGCGCGATTTCCATTTCTCCCTCCGTTGAATACATGGAGCGCGCCTACGATCAAGCCAAGTACGGTGAATTTTCGCATCATCCGTATATTGACATCGTCATTCCCAGCCTCACCGATCCTTCCATTGCGCCGCCGGGCAAGCACGTGATGTCCTGCTTCGTGCAATACGCGCCCTACAAACTGAAAAACGGCGATTGGCCCGCGCGCCGCGAAGAATTTGGCGACACCGTCATCAATACCATCGCCGAATTCGCGCCCAACCTGAAAAACATCATCATCGGCCGCCAAGTTCTCACGCCCTACGACATCGAAGAGCAAATCGGCCTCACCGAAGGGAATATTTTTCAGGGCGAACTTTCTCTCGAACAACTTTTCTGTTTGCGTCCCGTCGCGGGCTGGGCGCGTTACCGCACCCCAGTCAAAAATCTTTACATGTGCGGCTCCGCGACGCATCCCGGCGGCGGAATCATGGGCGCCCCAGGCCGCCTCGCGGCGATGGAAATCCTGAAAGACCTGGGAGCGCGCTGAATCATGCCCGTGAGCCGTCATTTTTTATTCTGTCATTCCGAGGAGCCGTCTCGCCTAGCGCGAAACGCTGAGCAGCGACGAGGAATCTGCTTTTCGGTTTTGCACTTTTGGAGTGCGGCGGCTCGACGCCGCTTTGCCCTCACCGCACACGGCTCCGAGGTGTCGTCTCGCTTTACTCCAGTGCCTCTTTGGAGTCCGCTTAAATGACCCCGCGTGACGTCATCATCATCGGAGCTAAGCATTTTCTTCGTCAGGGCACGCTTTCAAGCGTGCCGCTTCGTTGCAGTATGAGTGCGGCTTTAGCCGCTGAGGTTTGTCTTACTTTATGAACTCGCGCGACATCATCATCATTGGAGCCGGCCCCAACGGCCTCGTCACTGCATTTTATTTGGCGCGCGCCGGATTCAAGCCGCTCGTCCTCGAACGCCGCTCCGTTGTCGGCGGCGCTGCCGTCACCGAGGAATTTCACCCCGGCTTTCGCGCTTCCGTGCTCGACGGCGCAGCTGGCCCCCTCGTGCCAGCGGTCGCGAAAGACATGCAGCTCGAACGCCACGGCGTGCAGTGGCTCGAGCCCAAATGCCGCGTCTTCGCGCCATCGCGCGACGCCCGGGCATTGCTTTTGCATTCCAGCGCCGCCGAATCCGCCAAGCGCATCGCCCCGTTCTCGCAAGCCGACGCCGCGAAATATGTCGAGCTAGCCAAAATCTTCGCCGATGCGCAAAAATTCATTTCCAGCCTGCTCACGATCCCTCCGCCGGACATTGATCATCCCACTTCCTCCGACATTTGGAATTTGCTCGGAGCGGGAAGGGTATTCCGCAAGCTTGGCAAACGCGACATGCGGCGCTTCCTGCGCTGGGGCCCGATGGCCGTGGCCGATTTCGTCGCGGAATTTTTTGAGATGGAATTATTGCGCGCCGTCATCGCCGCGCGAGGAATTTTCGGCACCGCCGCTGGACCGTGGTCCGCGGGCACCACTGCTCTGCTTCTGTTGCGCGTCGCCGCAGGCGGCCTGCCCGACGGCGGCCCGATCTATGCGCGTGGCGGCATGGGCGCGCTATCGGAAGCGACGGCCGCCGCCGCAACTCAGGCTGGCGCCGAAATTCGCACCTCCGCCGAAGTCGAGCGCATCCTCGTGAAAGACGGCGCGGTCACTGGCGTCGTTCTAAACGGCGGCGAAGAAATCCCCGCAAATGCGGTCGTTTCCGCCGCCGACCCCAAGCGCACATTCCTGAAACTAATCGAGCCTGTGCATCTCGCCCCCAGCTTCCTGGGACAGATGCAGCACTACCGCTGCCAGGGAACCGTCGCGCGCGTTTTCTTCGCTCTCGACGCCCTCCCGAATTTCCCCGCCCTCAAAAATGAACGCGATGAAAATGCCGCGCTCACTGGACGCATCCACATCGGCCCGGACATCGATTATCTCGAGCGCGCCTTCGACGACTCGAAGTACGGCGATTTTTCCCGCGCGCCTTTCCTCGAAGCCGCGATTCCGTCTCTCCTCGATCCTTCGCTCGCGCCAAACGGCAAACACGTAATGTCCGTGCACATGCAATACGCGCCCTACGAAGTGAATGCGTCAAGTGCGGCTTCTCGCGAAGCCTCTCCAGCTTGTCATTCCGAACCCGCGCGGTTTTCGCGGAGTGAGGCATCTGCTTTTCGTTCCGCCGCCTCTGACAGCCTTTCAGGGGGTCGGAGCTTCAGCTCCGACATAAGTAATGGCCGTTCATCAGGGGCTTTAACCCCTGAGGTCGCCGCCTCCGGCAATTGGCCCGCACAGCGCGACGCCTTGGCCGACGTCGTCGTAAAAACGCTCGCGCAATACGCCCCCGACCTGCCGCAAAAAATTCTCGCGCGCCGCGTCATCACGCCTCTGGATTTCGAGGAGACCTACGGTTTGACTGGCGGCCACATCTCCCACGGCGAACTCGCCCTCGACCAGCTTTTCACCATGCGCCCGCTAATCGGCTGGGCGCGTTATCGCACGCCCATTCGCGGCCTCTTCCTCTGCGGCCCCGGCACCCACCCCGGCACCGGCCTAACCGCCGCCTCCGCCCTCAACGCCTCCCGCCAAATCCTCCGCGCCCTCCGCCGCTAAAATCTTAGCCCCTCCTCGGTTTTGTAGGGCCCGATCGGACTTATCGGGCCGATGCCGTCCTGCGGACGCACACGTTTTTGCCCTGGATTTCTTGGTTTGTCTGCGCGCTATAATCGTTTCGTGCAGGCTCGCAAACGCTTCCATCTCCGCCGCTAGAATCCTCGGTTTTGTAGGGCCCGATCGGCTTTATCGGGCCGATGCCGTCCTGCGGACGGCACACGTTTTTGCCCTGGATTTCTTGGTTTGTCTGCGCGCTATAATCGCTTCGTGCAGGCCCGCAAACGCTTTCACCTCCCCCATGATTCTTATCGCGGTCGGCAACTATATTTCGTCACTATCTGCTCCGCCCATCGCCGTCCAGTGTTCCGCAATTATCAACTCGGACTGGAAGTTATTGGCTCCTTGAAGACAACCGCCGCAGCGTCGCATTTTTTGCTGCACGCTTGGTGCCTCATGCCGGATCATTTGCATGTGTTGGCCGAAGGCATCACGGAACACTCCAGCCTGTTTTCCTTCATTCGTCGCTTGAAACACGAGACTACGGCGGCATGCGCCTTCGGCGCGCGGGCCGATAATTCCGATCGGCCCCTACAAAATCCAAATCGCGGCTCCGTGAGGTTGGATTCTCTCTGGCAAAGAAATTTCTATGAACACATTGTTAGGAATCGAGAACACCTCCAAAGCGTCGCTTCCTACATTTGGATGAATCCCGTAAGAAAACGCATTTGCGCATCGCCGGACGAATTTCCATTTTCGGGATCGCTGACATTCGGCCTGAAATGGAAAACCAAAAAACCCGATACTTGGCTTCCTCCTTGGAAGACGTCCGTTAGCTTTTCGTAGGAACGGATATCGCGCGCAGCTGATGCCTGTTTGCCTTTGTAGGGCCTGATCGGATTCATCGGGCCGATGCCGTCCGATGCCTTTGTAGGGCCCGACCGGGTTTATCGGGCCGATGCCGTCCGATGCCTTTGTAGGGCCCGATCGGCTTTATCGGGCCGATGCCGTCCAGCGGACGGCACACGTCTTTGCGCCGATATTAACGAACGCCGAGATTTACTTTCTCTCGACGGATAGGGCACACGAAGAGATGCGTTCGTCGGACTCTGGCAGTGGGTGCCGCACCCTTTGGTGTTTAAGGGTACGGTTCTTGACGTCTCCCGCTCGCCCCGTCTTCCAATGAATGCTAACCGTACTTCCTTCAGACGACATTTCACCGGATTGCAGTGCATGTACTGAAGAGAGGTACGAAGGGTCACTGCTTCCCCCTGTTTTCCTCCTTGACTTCGTGGTTATAAAGTGGTACACATAGCTTCTCGAGCATCTCGCCCGCCAAGCCACCTTCGGGTGGCTTTCGCATTTTAGGGAGCAAATGGCGATTCCAATCGCTGTGGATATGAATAATTGGAACTCGATGGCACTTACACAAAACAAACGATCGGGGTCATTTCGAATCACTGAAGTTGGCGCTCCTTCGCGCCGGATTCTCGTCTGTGGACGCCGCATAGACGGACATGATTCCTGCCCGCCGTTCTCAGGCCTAATCGAGTTTCTAGGGGGAATTAGAAATTGAGCCAACTCACTGAAAATAAAGGTCGGAGGCCAAGTCTAATCGAGTTTTTTCACCATTTTTTTCAGACTTTGTCCGCCTCCGGACATGTCCCCGACTCCTTCCTGGGCTATAATTGTTGGCTCAAACTGGCGCGCAGTCCTCAGGAGGCACTGACATGACGTCCCCGGCAAGAACGCTTGATCGCGGCGAATTCAAAAACGAGCCCGTTCGCGATTTCTCGAAGCCCGATAATCGTGCGGCGATGGAAGCGGCGCTAAAGAAAGTCGGCGCCGAACTAGGCAGGGAGTATCCCCTGATCATTGGCGGGGAGAAAATCTTCACGAAAGAGAAAACCCAGTCGACGAATCCCTCGCATCCGAAACAGGTCGTCGGAATTTTCCAGAAAGGCACCGTCGAACTCGCGAATCAGGCCATCGAAGCTGCCGATAAGGCATTCGCGCACTGGAAAATCGTGCCCGCCGCAAAGCGCGCTTGGTATTGCTTCGAGGTCGCGGAAATTCTCAGGAAGCGCCGCTTCGAAATGAATGCCTGGCTCTGCTACGAAACGGGAAAAACGTGGACCGAAGCCGACGCGGACACCGCGGAGCTAATCGACTTCTCGGAATTTTACGCCCGCGAAATGCTGCGCCTCGCCGGCCCGCAAAAACTCGTTCCCAATGCGGGAGAAAAAAACCATCTCGTTTACATTCCGCTCGGCGTCGGCGTCGTGATTCCGCCGTGGAATTTTGCCGCGGCCATCATGGGCGGTATGACGCTGGCCGCAATCGTCACCGGAAACACAGTAGTCGTGAAGCCGTCGAGCGATTCGCCGACTGTCGCCGCATTTTTCATGGAGATTCTCAACGAAGCCGGGATCCCCAAAGGCGTCGTGAATTTCTTCACGGGTCCCGGGAGCACCGCCGGCGACGCTCTGGTATCGCACGCGAAAACGCGCTTCATTGCATTCACCGGCTCGATGGAAGTTGGTTTGCGCATTGGCGAAATCGCCGCGAAAAAGCAGCCGGGACAAATCTGGATCAAGCGCACGGTCCTCGAAATGGGCGGCAAGGACGCGATTATCGTCGACGAAGAAGCGGATCTCGATTCCGCCGCCGAAGGCGTCGCGCAATCGGCGTTCGGTTATCAGGGACAAAAATGTTCCGCGTGTTCGCGCGCGATTGTATCCGAGAAAATCTACGACAAGTTCATCGAGAAACTGATTCCGCGCGTCAAAGCCATGAAAGTCGGTCCCGCCGAGGACGGCAACAATTTTATGGGTCCGGTGATCAATAAATCCGCGATGAAAACGATTCTCGAATATATCGAAGCCGGAAAAAAGGAAGGCCGCCTGCTCACCGGCGGCGGCGCAGTCGGCGGCGACGGATATTTCATCGAGCCGACGGTGATCGCGGACATCAAGCTAAACGCGAAAATCGCGCAGGAAGAAATTTTCGGTCCCGTGTTGGCCGTGATGCCCGCGAAGGATTTCGATCATGCCCTCGAAATTGCAAACGGCACCGAGTACGGTTTGACCGGCGCGGTCTACACGAAGAATCCGAAAAAACTCGAGCGCGCCACCGAAGAATTTCATGTGGGCAATTTGTATTTGAATCGCAAATGCACGGGCGCAAAAGTCGGCGTGCATCCCTTCGGCGGTTTCAACATGTCCGGCACGGATTCCAAAGCTGGCGGCCAGGATTATTTGCTCCTGTTTTTGCAAGCCAAAGTCATCGCCGAAAATTTAGCCGCGAAGTAAATCGGAGCTGCTTGCACGTGACTTATGCAAACATATTCACGATAGATACAAGAGCAAAGCAGAGTGTCCTCGCGCTTGTCGGGGCATGCGCGCTGTGGATTCCTGCATGGATTGGTGTGATGTGGCGAGTTCCCGCTGACTTTTCGCCGCTTCCTGTACTGACTGTGCTGCCTGGCCTTTTTTTCGGCTCCCCAGCGGTCGCGGCGGTCGTGCCAGTTCTATTATTCGCATTGTGGAATCCAGGGCTATTTCGCGGCAGCGGCAAAATTCAGGCAGATCAATGGCGCTGCTGATCGCCTCAGGGCTGCTCAGCATTGTATGGTTTGCGGTCGGTTGGAATTGGGGAGTGCAGTACGAGAGCCGCCAGTATGTGTATTTCGTCTGCGCGGCGAATATTGCATGGATCGCGCTCTTGGCAGGAGCATTCAACCGATACATGCGTCGCGAGCCATCGTTTGCAGCAAATCTCGTGCTTCACTTGCTTCTGTTCACATGGCTCGCTTGGTACGCGTTCCCGTATCTGGGTGAATTGCCGTAGCCGCGTAGGCGCGTCACAGTTCGTTTGCGATGACGTAGTTTGCGGGGCGCGGCGTCATGCGAAAGACGAAGCGCAAAATTAAATACGCGACGGGGCCGGTGGCGAGCAGCAGCGGGGAATAGCGCATCACAAACGGCTCGCTGTAGAAAAGTTTCACGGCGCACAAAATCGCCGGCAAAATAATAATTGCCGCGACCCCGATTCGCCCGCCCGGCATGCGAAAGCGCCGCGGCGCGTCCGGCGCTTTCTGACGCATGCGCCACGCAGCGACTAGCGTCAGCAGCGAAGTCGCGATGCGCGTCCAAATATATATGTCGACCAGATCAACCACGTCGAACTTCGCCAGAACGCAATAAACCATGGCGGAGATTGCGATTGCGCGCGCGGGCGTGCCAAATCGCGGATGAATTTTCCCGAGCCACGCGGGTAGGAAGCCATCTTCCGCCATCGTCGCGGGGATACGGGTCGTGTAAAGAATCGTGCTGTTGGAAAGCGCGAGCGTCCCGATGATCGAAGCGACAAGCATCGCGACGCCGAGCGATTCTCCCCCGACCATGCGCGACGCGGTG
>DASYYR010000023.1:0-2208 GCA_035933575.1 Candidatus Acidiferrales bacterium
TACGTCACTTCCGCCCGCTGCGTGATTCCCGAATATCCTTTCGATCTCGATCTCCTGGTACGGCTACTTGTGGAAGACAAGCGCGGCAATCCCAGCAACTATTCGTTCGTGATTGCTTCGGAAGGCGCTGTGTGGACGGGATACAAAGCGGAAGATTTCGGAGAGGCCGACGCGTACGGGCATCGCAAGAAAGTCGACATCGGCCACGCGCTCGCCGAAGTTCTCCGCCAGCGGACCGGAGAAGAGACCATGACGAGCGATCTGACCTACGATCTGCGCAGCGGCGATCCGGACGCTGTGGATCAGGTGGTGGCCACCACGTTCGCGAATCTCGCGCTCGATCTTTTCGCGGGAAACACCTTCGGCAAAATGGTTGCGGTGCGCGAAGGCCGTTACGCACATACGCCCTTGCCCGATCCAGCGCTGGGCCCGCGCACGGTGGACGTAGAAAAGCTTTATAACACGCAGCGCTACCGCCCGCGTTACGCCGGCAAGCTCGGCGACCCGCTTTTCCTCATCTCCGCGTGACTCACATGGGCCGACAAAAGTGGGGGACAATTCCGTGAACAGAAAAAAGAAATTTTCTTATGCGTCTGGCTGTTGCCTGCTCGTTGCGATTCTCCTGTTTCCTCAGCTCTCTTTTCCGCAGACTTCAGCGTCGATACCAGTTACACGAAATCAGAAGCCAACGGCAACGCCATCCGCGCAACAATTAACTCCGGTCCAAATGTCGCAGCTCGAGCGCGCCCTCAACGACTGGCCGTTCCTTGCGAGATACCGTGAAGCCGATAAAGAGTTGCCGCCTCCGGCGCCTGACGAAACGCGCGTGGTGTTCATGGGGGATTCCATCACGGAAGGCTGGGGACGCAAGGAATCGGCAACGTCGCCGGATCGCGCTGAGTTTTTCCCCGGCAAGCCGTATATCAATCGCGGCATCTCCGGGCAGACCACGCCGCAGATGCTCGTGCGCTTTCGTCAGGACGTCATTGACCTGCAACCGAAAGTCGTCGTCTTGCTTGCAGGCACAAACGACATCGCCGAGAACACAGGCAAGATAACTCTGCGCGACATAGAAAACAACGTCGCATCCATGAGCGATCTCGCCCGAGCGAATGGAATTCAGCTTGTACTATGTTCCGTGTTGCCAGCGAGCGATTTTCCGTGGCACAGAGGGCTAGAGCCCGCCCCTAAGATTAGAGCTCTGAACGCATGGATCCGGGATTACGCCGCGAAAAATGGTTTCGTTTATGTGGACTACTACTCGAGCATGGCCACCAGCGGTGGTGGCCTCAAACCGGAGCTGAGTCTTGACGGCGTGCACCCCAACAAAGCGGGATACGAAATCATGGCGCCGCTCGCGGAGGCGGGAATCGAGGAAGCCTTGAAGAAAACACTTCCGTGACTCTCCGACGACAAATTATCGCTACTAGCTCACGGCTTTCTTCGCTTGCGCTTTCACTCTTGCCCAGCGCTTCTTCGCGGCCTTGGAAATCTTGGCTCTTCCGGACGCGGACAACACGCGTTTCTTGACGTTGGTCAGTTCGCGATCCGCGGAGCGCCCAAGTGCTTTCGCTGCGGCTCTCACCCCGTCCAATTCGTGCTGCAATTTGCCCAACTGTTTTTCGATTTTTCGTTCTTCGCGTTTGATGGCCGCTAGAATACTCATTCAATGCCTCCGTATCTTAATCCGTCGAAGTAAAAGCAAATCGTCCCCCAACCATGGCCTATTTTGCGGCCGGCGTTCCGACAGGCTCCGTCACTTTCGCCGCCAGACCTTCCGGCGACCACGTGTTCACGATGACCTGCGCCAGCCGCCCAATCAAAATCTCAGCTTTATTTTCGGGAGTCCAGGACTTATCCGCGTTGTCATACGTGAAAATGGAAATAATCACGGGACCGCGTTGCGTGTAGACCAACGCCACGTCGTTGCGCACATCGTCGAGCGCGCCGATCTTGTCGGCAATCGCAGAAAGATCTTCGCTGGCGTCGGCCCTCTCCAGGTAGCGCGGCAGCATGTCGCGATATTGCTGGTTGCGCATGATGGTGATCATCTGCAGACAAAGTCCGCGGTCGCCCATGTCACAGCGGTAGATGCTCTCCATGACTTTCGCCATTTCCTCAGCGGTCGTTTTGCCCAAACCGAACTGCTTCTGATCGGGCGGCATGGGGCCTTCGGCTGGCTTGAACACCTTCTTGTAGAAATAAGTG
>DASYYR010000028.1:0-83546 GCA_035933575.1 Candidatus Acidiferrales bacterium
ATAAAACGCTTCTGGTTTCCCAGCGTTGCGATTTTGTTTGCCAGCGTGGCCATTCTGGCAGCTATCCAGGCCGCTGGCCTTCGGCCACATTTCATGATGAAGGGAGAACTGCCGCTCGTAATTTATCTTCCGTGGCTCGTCGTCCTGCCATTTTTGGGTGCGGGAGGAGCGTACTGGGCGCGCTGCCAGAGGGGCGGCCAGACAGTTGCGGCTGCAATAGAACTTTTTCCTGCTTTGAAGCTCTTCGGTTCTTTCGTGGTCGTTTTCGTTGTGAGCCTCTTGGTGGCTCTGCCGATTTGTGTCGCGTTAGGCGCTCTTACACCTGATGCGGAGTTTTTTATCGTATTGGCGGGCGCAATTCTGAGCTGGGTCGTCATCCCCGGCGCGTCGCTGCTACTCGGCGTACTGCCATTCCTGCGCAGCAGCGAATTCCGGGGACGCGCTGTAGACGCATGAAATTGCCAGCGAGGATTTACAGCTTCATGCCCGGCCCGCAGATCTGCAAATCGTAGCCATTGATGTCGCGGACGTGAAAACTATCTTCCGTATCAGGCGTCGGGTTTAGCCCGCGGCGCTTCAGTTCCGCCTCGACGGCGTCCTTGTCCCAATTTTCGATGGTGTACGCGATGTGATCAATTCGCGGAGTATTGGGCGGACGGTCCCGCGGGATGAGCACCGATTCGCCGAAGCGCATGTAACACTCGTGACCGTCGTCATTGTGCGGCTGCATTCCAAGCAGGTCGGCGTAGAAGTCGCGCGTCTTCGCGTAATCCGCCACCTGATACGAAATGTGATTCACGGCAATCGCTTTGAACCCGTGGCCTTCTGCCGCCGCTCCAGAGGCAAAGGACGTTTTCGCCGCAACCGCCGAGCCCGCCGCAACTGCAACCGCGAGGTTGCGGATTAACTGCCTGCGGGAAATTTTGCCCTGCTCAAATTCGCGCACCACATTCGAAATGATCTGCTCCATTTTTCCCCTCCGAAATGGCTAACTTAAAATGGGCCGATGAACAAAATCGGCTCCTCCAAAAGCAAGGCCCTGTTGTTAATTCACCGGCTGGCTGGCGAGGCTTTTCAGGCTTTGATCTAAACGGTCCAATTCGTCCTGGAGCGTGTCGAGCTTCGACTGTTCAACCTGCAACTTATCTTTCGCCTGTATTTCGGCGGTCTCAGCTTTCTGCACCTCCGCACTGGCCTCTTCGACATCGGATTTGTAACGAGGAATCAGCGTTTCTAGCCTTTGGCGCTGGGCCGAATCGGGAGTGCGCTCTTCGGTATCCTGGTCTTTGTAATATTGCAGCTGGTTTTCGAGCGCATTTTGATGTTTCTGCGCCTGGTCCAGTTGTGAGCGAGTGTTGTCGAGCTCTTTTTGGGCGCCTTCGACGGCCGTTTGCTGCGCCTGTAAGCGCGCAAGAAGAATCTGCCCTCTTTCCGAAGCTACGGTTACGGTGCGCACATCCTGCCGCAGTTGACGCACTTCGCGTAGCAGAGCCTGTAGAGTTTGTGAATCGGTTGAATTTGACTGGCCAAAGGCAACCGTGGGAATTAGCAACAAGCCGAGAGTCAAGAAAGAAAGTAGCGCGCGCCGCATTCTATGCCTCCGCGGGAAAAGCAATTGTGAGTGCCTAATTATTATCCGCGCCCGGCGATTTGTCGATATCCATGACGGGCTGTCGCTCGCAGACCCTCCGTTCTAGATGTATCTAGATATATCTAGATTTATCTTCTCCGACTGTGTTATAAGTACTGAAAAAGGAGCCTACGTGCAGAAGAAGGCGACAAGAAAAATCGGTCTCGAAATCGACGCGTCTCTATATGCGGGCCTTTCGAGAGTGGCAAAGCGAAACGGGCAAAGCCGCCGCTTTTTGCTCGAGCAGGCTGTGCGGCTCTATCTCGAAACCACCACACCGTCCCAGGAAACGGTTCGCCCCGCTGTCATGTCGCATTTCCGGAAATCGGCCCGGAAAAACCGCAAACTCCTCCATCTGCTTGCGCAGTAAATGATTGGACGCGTCTATCCGACCGTTGCCGAGGCGCTCGAAATCCACCGGCGGCTCATCGCCGAATTTGGCGGCGGAGACGGCCTCCGCGATGTCGGGCGGCTTGAGGCCGCGATCCTTCGCCCACAGATGGGATACTACGAAGATCTGTTTGACGAAGCAGCAAGCCTAATGGAGTCGCTTGCCAATAATCACGCATTTCTCGACGGTAACAAGGGAATCAGCTTCGCGCTGACCGACGTTTTTCTCCGCATGAACGGCCATTACCTGGAAGTTGGAGCTCACGCGGCCTACAAATTTATTATGAGCGCGATGCAGCACGGTGAATTTCGGTTCGGGCTTATACGCGAGTGGATCCGAAGCTACGCCAAACCACTGTCCAGTTCGGACTGATTACAGGTGCAGGCGGCTGCGTTCTGCGGAGCATGGGACTCCCGCGATTTAGCGCCACGCGGTGCCACTCCCGTACCGCGACACCAAACTGAACGGGAGTAGCACGAGCTTTGTTATCGTGGCTCTCCTACTGCCGCAGTGCGAAAAACTGGTTGAACGGATTCTGAATCGGCAGGCGCTCGAAATGCGTGAACCCTGCTTCTCTTGCGAGGGCCCGCGCGCCGCTTTCGCCGATCACAGTGCCGAGGCCCGCTCCGTTGTACGCGAGCGAAACCGTCATGCAATGCATTGGGCTGATGGAATGGAACGCTTTGCCAACCGGATTGCGATTCTCGTGTGCGTTCGCTGACGCGTTTGGCTCCGACCACAGATAAACGCCATCGTCAGCGAGCGCCTCGCGGACCGCTCGTAGAGTCGCCTTGGGATCCACCATGTCGTGGATGCAATCGAAGCTGCAAATCAGGTCGAACTTGCGCCCCTTGGGAATTTCGTGAGCTCCGGCTTGCAGGAATTCCACATTGTTGAGGCCCTGTTTCGTGGCGAGCTTGCGCGCGCTCTCGATGCTTGGCCCGTGATAGTCAATGCCCAGAACTTTTGACTTGGGATAACTCTTGCCCATGACGACCGACGATTGCCCGCCGCCGCAGCCGATGTCCGCGATCGACGCGCCCTTTTCCAGACGCGCGACCAATCCGGGCACCGCGCCGAGCCAGTCCTTGGCGAGGAAGTTCACGTAGCCGGGGCGGAAAAAGCGCTCAATGGCATGCGGAATTTCGTCGCCGATTTCGGAATAGGGAATGCCGCCGCCCTTGCGAAATGCTTCCATAATTTTCGGGAAATTTGCGGTCGACGGCGTGGTGAAATGAAACGCTCCTCCCACGAACATCGGACTGTCTTCATTGGCGAGGACAAAAGCCTGTTCGTCACTCATCTGGTACATATCAGTGTTTGGATCGTAGTCGATATACTCCGCCGCAACCATGGCGCGGAGCCATTCGCGGACATAGCGTTCGTTCAGCTGTGTCCGCGCGGCGAGATTCGGACTGCGCATCGGCCCCGCACCGGCCATTGCCTTAAACAGGCCGAGCTGGTCGCCCACGTATCCGAGCGCCATGGTGAACGCGCCGCCCATGTCACCCACGACGCGAAAGGCCAGTTCCTCCACTTTTTTTTCATTCATCTGTAATCCTCCTCGTTCGAATATTGAGAGTCCCTAATATGAACAGTCTTGGCTTTGAATTTGAAACAGAACCATTCCGACGCGTCTGCAAAACTAAATGGGCGGAAAGTTTATACGGGGGAAGGAAGCGCTGTCAAATTGCGAGAAGCGCGGGTGGTGTCTCAGTTTGATTTTCTCAGCGCAGTCCGGAGGGGGGCGCGTCGCGCGATTAAGCAGGAACGTACGTCAACCGAATCATGTCATCGGCGATTGAATCGTTGGCCACCAGATGGAGCGGCGGCCGCGGGCCGGCGAAGAATGGCTTGCCACCGCCAAGCACGACGGGGCGGAGGTAGAGTCGATACTCATCGATAAGACCGGCATCGGTCAGGCTTTGCGCCAGGACTGGTCCGCCAACGTGAATCTCGCCAGCGAGCTCAGCCTTCAGCCTACGTATCACCTTCTCGAAATCATCCGCGACAAGAGTTGCGTTGGGGCCGGCTGACTTGAGGGAACGCGACACGACCCACTTCGGCTGGCTCCGCCACACCACCGCGAAGGCTCGATCGTCCGCGTCCCAATCAGGAAGATCTTCGTCCCAATAACGCATGATCTCGTACATGTGGCGACCGTAGATGAGTCCCGTCAGGCCTCGCACCAGCTCGGTGAAGTGACAGAAGGCCGCGGGTACAGTCGGCCCAAGCCTCATGTGGTCGACGTAGCCATCGAGGGACTGGTTCAATCCGTAGACAAGTTTTGCCATGCTGAAAATCTCCGTTCCACGTTCTTCAGAATAGCTTGAGCCGACGTCGCGCGGAGGTGACGTTGAACACTATCTCCGCGCCGCATTGTCCGCGTGACCATTAACCAGAGGTCCGTTTCCCAATCCCGAGATTCAAACTGAGACACTGCCGAAGTACGATTCGCTTAATCGCGGCAGCAATCCTACTCTTCAAATTGCGTCAGGAATTTCATGACGACTTGCCAGGTCACGGCGGCGCCTTTCGGGTTGCGGTCCTGGAGCAATGTGGACGAGCCGTGCACCGCATATTTCGCCGAGTAATGCACTTTGTGGCTCGAAGCCACCGCGTCGAAAATCTTTGTGGCGTTCGCGACGGCGTCCGCGCTGTTCTCCGACGTGATGAAAACGGGCACATATACCTTCTTCGCCGCGTCTTCAATCATCGTCGGATCGTTCGGAAAATATTCGCCGGGTGAAAATGCGAGCACTCCCGCGACTTCGGCGGGATGCTTGGCGGCGATGACGAAAACGAGAGAGGCGGAGTAGCTGCTGCCCCAGAGAATCACTTTGCGTTGCGGATCTCTTGCGTGCGCCCAGGCCAGAGCGGCTTCGAGATCCGCTTCGAATCCCGCGACGCTATGCGACTGGGCGGCGGCCTTGCTCATGTGCGCGTCAGTTTCATTGTCCTCGCCGAACATTGTGCCGCCGAAACGCTGATCGGTTGCAAGGCAACTGAACCCCAACGCCTCTAAGTGCGGCGCGATGGACGAATACTCATAGCGATTCGAATGCGCCTGATGAAACAGCAGAATCATCGGTTGCGGCGAGCCTTTTGCCGGATAGTAGTTCGCGTAAATCGTCACGCCGTCTGTGGTTTTGAATTGCACCGGCTCCTGCGCGCGCAACGGCCGGGCCGACAGCGAAAAAAGTAGAGCCGCGAGCGCCATCAGCAGGAGCAACTCTGTTTTCCGCATCGAGAACCTCCAGAAAATCGAGTCCACAAAGATACAACGGCGCTTGAGTTCGGGAATCAGAAGCCTTCCGAGGCAGCCTGAGGCGTGGGATACATGACGATGACTTTGTGCACCTGAGTTATTTTGAAGACGCCATCGAGCATTCCCGTAACGCCCGCGAGCCGTAATTCGCCGCCGGATTTTTTCAGCCGCGCGAAGGATTTCACAATTTGTCCGACGCCCGCGCTGTCGATCTGGGATACGCCCGAGACATCGAAAATCACGCGCGTTTCGTTCGCGGCAATCAGCTCATCAATTTCCTTGTCAATGAGTTTGCAATCCGGACCCATCAGAATACGGCCGCGCATCTCGAGCAAGGCGACGCCGGGCTTGATCTGTTTTCTTTTGAGCTCCATCGAGTCTCCTCAATCGCGCTGCTCGCCCTCGTAGGGGAACTGGCGAATCATGCGCATGCAATCCGCGAGCGCTTTCAGCACGCTGTCTCCCCAGCCCGACGGCACGATGGGCGCTGTCTTTTGATTCACCGCTTTATCCGCTTCGGCGAAGAAACGCACGTATTGGCCCGGCGGCGCCGTCGCGAATTCTTTCACGGTGATCCGGAACTGCACGTCGCCGTCCGGCTGCCGCTTTTTCATCGTGAAAAAGCGCAGCTCCATCAATTCCTCCACTCGATCTTCCTGCGCGTAATGCCATTCACTCACCGCGTTCCTCCCGGAAAATCAGAAGATGGCGCGCCAGCCCTTGAAATACGTGGATCGTCACAGAAAGCTGCGCCGATTTTGCAGCGGCATCTTAGGCCGCGCGGGGCATCAAGTCAACGAGCCGGCGGGAATCGCATTGTTGGTCTCGCCGGGGGACCGCGGGAGAAATACCGCGTACCTTAAAGTGTATAAAAAGAGACGCGGGACGGCCTGCGGGAATCTATAATGGGGAAGTGAGCAGAGCAATGTTCCTGCTGGGATTGTTCACGAAGGAGATCGCGGCATGGCTCACCACACTTGGGGACAGGACTTGTGGTTTTCCGCGGCCATTGCGGTCCTGGGGCTGCACCTGCTGTTCAATCTTTGGTATGTCCTCGGCGCGCTGGTAACAAAAGGGCGTCCGCGGCTGGAAATTCTGCATATTTTGTCGCTCTTCTACGGCGTGATTGCGGAGAACGCAACTTTTCAGTGTCCGCTCACGTTGCTTGAGAAATGGTGCCAGGCGCACGCCGGTTTCGTGCCGTATAGCGGCGTATTTGAATTGCACTATCTTCGCGCGCTCGTTGACCCCAGGTTCCCGCTCTGGCTGCTGGAATATGGCGCGATTGGCGTTTTCCTGGTCAACGTGGCGATCTACGCGCGCCGCTTCGCGCTGCGCTACGCCGCCAGCCACCGCCACGCGCATTAGCACTACCGCAGACGCACACAGGCTTAACTCTGCCTGCGCTGGCAGGTCTGAATTACTTAGTGCGCGCCGGCGCGATAGATGGTTGGATGGCTCGGTATTACAGCGCCTACTGCGGCTCCGCCGACGAAACCGAGCGTCGCGCCGATCCCGGCGGATTCGCCTCTATTGAAGCCCCCAAGACACAAGGATGAGCATGTCTTGTAAGACGCGGCGCCAATCGCCGCGCCCGCGCTTGCGCCGACTGCGGCTCCGATTAGCGTGTTGCGCAACCGATGCTTGTTGCGCCGCAGCGTCACGCGCATGACGCTGGCGCGCGGAATTGATTGCTCTCCCGTCGATTCGTTTATGCGTATGGAGTCGTCCGACACAGCCGCGAAGGTCCCTGTGTCCTTCTTCAGGTTCGTTTCAACCACTTCAATTTTTTGGCCGGGGCGCAGTGCGCTCAAATTCTCCCACGATGACTGACTCGACTGGGCCGACGAAACACACGGCAACGCCAAAACACAAAAAAACGGCATCAGGTTTCGCATAAGCGCGCTCCATCATCCTCAGATCGTGGCAAACGAAAGAAAACAGGAACCGAAACGCTCCAGGATGACTGGCTTATAACATCACTGAGTTAGGTAATTCAAGTTCTTTGCGGATGGCAAAATGGCAAGCGTGCGCCGAACTGCGAGAATCGATTCGTCCACGTAGGAGAGCGCAAAACGCACACGGGCTGAAGCCTGCCTGCGGCAGGCAGGCCTGTGCCATGAATCGCGCTAGTGTGGGGCGGCCAGGAAGACTTGCGGCGTGGGGGATGTGGCCGTCGAAAATGTGGCGTAGCCTCCGCCGCCAGCCGAGCCAAAATCGCCGCCGAGCGGATTGCTCTGCGCGTCCACAGAAATCAGTGTGGTGCTTGCAGAGCACGGTGCCAGCGGCGGAATGCACGCGTTCGCGGCGTACACCTGCTGGCCCGTGGCGCCGGGCACAAGCGTTGCAAGCGACGTGAACACGGCGCGCGTCCCCGCAATCGCCGGATTCGAGCTGTCGCCCTGGCCGGGCAAGCCCGTTTGATCCACGGAGAGCATTAAATTCCCCGAAGGCGTGCAGGACACTGTCGACGGAATACCGATACAAATATTTGTGCCGAGGACTTGCTGGCCTGTCGCGTTCGCCGGCAGCAAATTCGCCGCGCGCGTCGCGTACACCACAAACGAGCCATTGCTGATCCCGGGCGTAACGCTGTCGGCCGCCCCGGGATTGTTTCCTGCGTCGGCGGAGACAAGCACGGTTTGCTGCTGGCAGCCTGTCTGCAAAAAGGGCTCGCTCGACAGGCACGTGTTGCGGAGATAAATCTGCTGCGCGCCATTCGACGCGATGCCAGAGACGATGTTGTCGGCGAGCGATTGAAACGCCACGGTAAGTCCCGCGGGATCGACCGAAGGCCGCACGGAATCGTGATCGCCGGGATTGTTATTGGCGTCGGTCGAAAAAAGCTGCAAGTCCGGATTGCAACCGCTCACGGGCCCTCCCACAGCGTTGCAACTCGCAAAAAGATAAATCTGCTGCGTGCCGGCAGGAACAGTCGTCGCAGTCAAATTCGTCGCGGATGACTGAAAAGCGATGTAAAGGCCGAACCCGCTGATGGACGGATTCGTGCTGGGCGCATTCCCTTCGGCGCTGCCCGCGCCCTGGCTGACGAGCGTCATCTTCGGCGTGCAACCCGTTACTGCGCCGAAAATCGTGCTGCAAGTATCGTAGAGATAAATTTGTTCGACGGCTTGTGTCGCGCCCGAAACCAGATTCGTGTCGTCGCTCTCAAACGCGACGAAGCGCCCGTCGGCGGAAATGGCCGGGCGATCGCTGCCGATCACTCCTCCCGCGCCGGGGCCGCCGGAGCCGGAAGAAATCAGAGTCACCTTCGCAGTGCAATTGCCGCCGGAGCCAAGACAGTTCTGCGCGAGATAGACTTGCGAAAGCCCGTTCGTCGCGCCGCTGACTAAGTTCGTCGCTTTGGAATCGAACGCCACAAAGAGTCCGCCGTCGGAAACCGCGGAATGCAAGCTTGCGGCGTTGCCGGGTGTTCCCGCGTTCACGGAGTCCTCGATGGGGAACTGGCCCGTACCTGCGACCAGAAAACTGGCAGTCGCCGTCCCGCCCTTCGTCGCTTTCGGGTTCGCAATGGTCAACGTGACGGTGCCCGCGGTGGCAATCGCAGCCGTGGGCACCACAACCTGGACGGCGCACGCCGTCGCCGGATTGCAGGAGACGGGTCCTGTCGGTACCAGCGGAGTCGTGGCGCCAAAATTTATTTGTACGTTCGGAGCGGCGTTGAGCACAGTCACCGTCAACGGGAAACTGGCGCCGCCCGCCGCCACGGCCATCGGCGAGATGGTCAGAATTTGCGGCGAAGCAACCGTGAAATTCACGCTGGTGGAATTTTGTGAGGCGGTCGTCACGGAAACTGGCACGCTTCCCGCGTTGACCACGTCGACCGGCGGCACGCCGACTTCGAGCGTGGTGGTGCAATTCTTGCCCGTGGGACAGGGAGGATTCAGCACCTGCAAGATCGTCAGATTGTCCGTGCCGAAATGCACCGTCGAGGAACCGTTCATATTCGTGCCGGAGACGGAAAGAATGAATGCGCCTTCACCTGCGGGAATCGTGGATGGCGACATGGCCGAAATCACGGGCGTGGTGGACGAGTTTGATTTCGAAGCGCAACCACCGGAAAGAATGAGGCAAACCGCCAGAAGCGTTCCCAGTAGCACGAACCTTTGCCGCATTCCTTAGCCTCCGAGTATCGTTGTGTCGCGAGCTGCGCGCCGCGGCCCGCGATGCGCGACGGCCATGGCAGCGGCAAAAATTCTAACCGATTCGCGAAGGATTGTCCCTGCAATTGTCCTGCAACCGTCGCGCGATGATGCACGCTATCGGCAAAATATTCGCAGGACTGTGCGCTTGCGAAGCTTTTCGGCACACCGCCGACACCAATCCCCGCTCCGCTGCGATGCCCGCGCGAGCCGCTGGGGTTGCACGTCAGCGCGAACGCGGCACTGGTCGGAGAGATGTCTTGGCAAAATCTCTGGATAGAGAAGGATGTGCGGACCCTAACGTAGCCAGGTCCGATGAAACCAGCGAGCAGACTGGACAGCGATCAGGCTTGAGCAAGCACGGGCTGCTCGGCTGATTCTTCGTTGGCGAGGAGGGCTTTCAACATCACATGCAACCGGCGGCGCTCCAGAAAATTCAGGCCGATGAATTCCACTCCCATACCACGGCCCATATGCATGCTGCGGACGACGGCGCGCGTTCGCACTTCGCCCTGCGGCGTATCGAAAAGTAAATCCAGGATGTCACCCACGTCTGCGGGATTTCTGGTGTCGATATAAATTCCGCCGAGGCAAACATTACGCGCGCGGCTCGCGCCGCGGCGTCCGCCGCCCTGCCAGGCCACCAGAAAAACTTTGCGCATGCTGGTTCGCGGGTGACGCCGTTTATGTTTCTTCTCTTGCAGCAGACTTGAGAGTGTCACGGATACCATCCTTTCAAAACATTTCCGACGCCTTGAACCTGCCAAATTCTATGCCGCGTCCACCGGCGCCAGCATGCGCACCAGATTCGCGACGCGCTCAAGATCGTAGGGTTTCGCGACGCACACCGTGGCGCCTAGCGCGTGCGCGGTTGCGAAGTCCGAGGGCAGTCCTGTGCGCGTGGTCAAGATCACCGGCATCTGCGAATATTTTGGATTGCGGCGCACGATGACGCACAGATCATAGCCAGACATTTCGCCATTGGGTACTGAGCCGGGAAACGCTTCGGCTTCGCAAATCAACGTGACAGGCGAACGATGCCGCAGCAGGGTAACGGCCATGGCTGGGTCGGCGACCGCCTCAACCGTGTAGCCGTCGGCCTCGAGTTGCGTGCGTAGGAGCAAGCGCGCCCGCGGATCTTCATCCACCACCAGAATCAACGGGCGCTGATTGCGCGTGCTTGCCGGTTTCTCAACCTCCGGAGGCTGTGCGAGCGAGCGGCCTTGGGCGTCAACGAGTTCGTAATGCGGAGTGCCTTCCAGAAATGCGACCGCGATGCTGAATCGTTTCTCGCTCGATCGCGCGACGCGCACCACCTGCCCGCGCTGCTCCTTGACGGGCTCCCAAGATGCCGGAGCGTACGGGAATACAATGGCCACTTCTTGGCCTGCGACGTAGTTCTGATGCGAAGACTCAAACAGGACGCCCTCGCGTGAGACGTCGATGGTCATCGTTAAGTCGAATTCGTTGCCCTGAAACATTTCAGTATGGCGAATGCGCACCGGGGCGGAAATCTTCACGCGCCGGCGGTGGCGGCGATCCTGTTTGGCAGCCAGGCCCGCAATCGTGGCTTTTCCGCTCTGGCCCGAATGGCCGCTGTGCTCCGTGTTTTCGATTTTCGCCATAATTGCGGCTACTTCGGCCCTTGCCTTATCGGTGGCCGGTTCTGTCATCGCGCTGACACTCTCTGGTCTGGAGCGCGCGGGCTTCTGGCTCTTCCTGAGGTCGAATAATCGCGTCATCGTGTTCATTTCATTTCCGTCAAGTACAGGATTGAGCCTTCCAAGCCGCCTGCCAGCCATGGAACATACCTAGCCGGGGCGCAGACTCAACGACCAAAGGATAGTATTTTGCGCTTGGGCGACGCACTGGCCTGGCAGACTCATTTGGATAGTACGGAGGTACTGCCGAAGGTAACGTGGGATGACAGCCGGTACGCAAATCTTTGCGTACCATGTGTTTTTGCGGCTTTTAGAGGGTGCCATTGCTCATGGGCGGAGTAGAATATCGGCGCGATGCGGCGTTTCCTGTTCATTTTGATTGCCCCTGCGCTAACCATGGCGAGCGGTCCGAGAGCTGCCGTGCAGTCTCAGTCTGCGAGCGGCTATATCGTGTCCGCCGGCCACCGTGCTACCGCGCACCGCGCCCACGCGTCGCCTCGAAACTCGTGGCGCTCCGAAACTCCAAAAGCCGTTCCCGCTACATTGCCGTTTCGCGTCCAGCCCGATGATGCTCTAACGCGGCGAGGTTTCGAGAAGTTTTACAACATGGATTACGACGGGGCGATTGAGTTGTTTCGTGAAGAGCGGGCAGCGCGGCCCGACGATCCCTTTGTCGTAAATCACCTGCTCGCGGCCGTGCTTGCCAAGGAACTGAATCGCGAGGGCGCGCTCGACGCCACGCTCTACATGGGTAATCGCTTCTTGCAGCTCAAAGTCCCGCCCGTGGATCCCGAGGTGAAGTCGGAAATCGGCCAACTCTCGCAGCGCGCGCTCCAACTCGCGAACCGGTCCCTGGCGAAGAATCCCAACGACGTGGATGCGCTATTTGCTCGCAGCGTCGCGCGCGGTCTCGCGACGGTCTATTCGGCGGTGATCGAAAAGAAATGGATGGGGGCCCTCAAGCAGGCGCTTGGCGCGTATCACGACGACGTGCACATTCTCAAACTCAACCCGAACTATTCCGACGCGAAGCTCGTCGTCGGGACATATCAATACATTGTCGGAAGCCTTTCGTGGTGGGAAAAAAGCATTGCGTTTGTCGCGGATATTCACGGCTCCAAGAGAAAGGGGTTGCAACTGCTTCGCCAGGCCGCAGATGGCGGCGGGGAAGAGAGCGTTGACGCCGGCACGATTCTGGCGCTTTTCCTGGCGCGCGAAAAGCGCTACCCCGAAGCGATCCACATTATCAGCGAGTCGTATGCGAACTTTCCGCACAATTTTATTTTCGGTCTCGCGCGCGCGGATTTGCTGAACGCCTCCGGGCAAAAAGACGAAGCCATCGCGGCGTACCGCAAGCTCGTTGATCTGGGGCGGGAGGGATTTTTCCCCGACGCACGAGTGGAGCGCGCTGCGTATTCGCTGGGCCGCGCGCTGCAGAACGAAAAAGATTACGCCGCAGCGGCTGCCGCATACGAGGAAGCCGTGAATTTCCCCCATGCGAACCCAGCGATTGCCGCGCCCGCCGCGCTCAATGCCGGAGAAATGTATGACCTGCTCGGCCAGCGGCAGTCGGCCGTCGAGTGCTACCACCGCGCCATAGAAATCGCGCCCAACTCTGACTCCGGGCGCGCCGCCGCCCGCCATCTCAAGAGTCCGGCCACGAGCCCGAAGACTAGTTGAAGAACTTCGAGGTATTCACGCGACCGAACAAGGTGGCTGGTTGTTCTCGGAAGACGAACGGGAATGCTTGGGGAAAAGTATGACCCAGAAAAGGTGTCGCGGGACTCGCCAAGCCCTCACCGCTTCGTTCGTGATGGTTTAGCTGAGTTGCGCAGGAAACCTAGGGGAGGACTTCTCACGGCCGGGCCCGGCAATCAATCACGGAAGTGAATTGCAATACAAAAGCCTCGCGCGTGCTCAGTTCTGAGGGCGGCGAGGCTTTCATTCCGAGCGCTAATTTCGGTGAAGACTTAGTTCTTTGAGGCGGCGACGGCCTTCTTTGTGGATTTGCGGCGGCGCTTCGGGCGCGTGGGGCGGCCCGCAATCTCGCCAACCACTTCTGCCGACCAAATGCTGGTTACGAACTTCTTCATTCCGTGATCATCGAACTCGACCGTGGTGCGATCATTGTCTGACTCGGTGACGGTGCCAACTCCGTACTGCGTGTGACGAACAGTTTGTCCTGCATCCAATACTTGCACGGAAAAACCTCCTTAGTAAGGGCGCTAGTCCCGCCGGAAGATACTGGCAGGCTGGTAATGAAAGCACGAAATCGGGCAGAAAACGGCCCTGTTTATTAGATGCCGAAAACTCACCGGCGAATCGCTGAATTATTCGCTGAAAGCGACCAACTGCCTGGAACTTCAAGCGAAAAATCGGGCGGAACGGGTTGCCTGCGATCGTTCCGCCCGTATGTGGAATTAGAGGCCGACGACGGCTTCCGCCTGCAAGCCTTTGGGCCCTTTCTTCACTTCGAATTCGACAGCCTGGCCTTCGTTGAGGGTTTTGTACCCCTCGGACTGAATTGCACTGTAGTGCACGAAGACATCCTCGCCACTCTGCCGTTGAATGAACCCGTAGCCCTTGCTGGCGTTAAACCACTTTACTGTTCCTTGTTCTCTACTCAACTTCTTACTCCTCTAAATGGAAAGCTATTTGCGCTCGTCGTCGCCTCCCGAGTCGAAAAAAAAGGCCGCAGGGAGCAATAGCCCCAGCAGCCTCGCCGATGTCTCAAAAAGCAGTCACAAGAGCAACAAACGCAGCTCCATTATAGCACGAATTCAGGTGGGCGCCAGCACTTTTTGGACACTGCCTGCAGAGTTGCTCGTCAAAGCCTTCGAATCGACAAGAGTCTAGGTGCTGCCCTCACTCTGCACCGAATTGGAACAGTAGCGCACTTTTTTTCAGCTATTCTCAAAGCACAGTATCTAACCCCTTTCTTTGCAATGTAATCTATGGCGCAGGAATTGCCTCAGTCCAACTGGGATGTTCTGGCTTGTCTCGTTCCAGGACGAGAGAGTCCCTACTCTCGACTGGCGGTTTTTGGGCGATTGCAAGGGGGGTTCCTTAGATGCGAGTCATACGAAATACAACACTTGTAGCTGCTACGATGTGCCTGGCGGCCCTGATGGTCGCGCCGACGGCGTTTGCCGGGTCGGTTGACTTGACGCCGAGTGGAGCGAACACAATCATCACAATCAGCGGTACGTATGCGTCGACGGTTCCGACTTTTGGCGGTATCGCCGCGCCGAGCGGCACTTATACGATTACGTTCACGTTGCCCACGATGGCGTCCAGTGCTCCCGGATTTGCTTCGTTTCCTGTGCCGCCGCAGAGCGGTTTTAACGCAGATGCAAACCTTATATTTGACTTAAACGGTTCCAGCACGACCACCACGTTCAGTAACATCACCGTGGAATTCTTTGACACTCTCAGCGGCGACATGGGCGGCCTTCTTTTCTGCCTCGACTCCTCATGCAATACGGAGTGGGATCTGTTTGGCGGCGCACTATTCAACAACAATGACACGAATCCGACGCTCCTTTCGGGGTCCATTGCGATGAATCAAACGCTCAGTGGGTATTTTGTGGGTGGCGCAGGACCTTTCCCGTTCGGCGTTGCCACAGCGACCACTCCGGAGCCGTCTTCGCTGCTTCTGCTCGGGACGGGATTGGCGGGACTGATTGGCTGGGGACGACGGAAGTTCTTAGCGTAGGAAATCCGCAGACTATTTTTGCGAAAGCCGGGCCGTTCAGGTCCGGCTTTTTTTGTTTCCCCCGCGCAATTGATTGGCTGTTCGTAGCCCAAACGCGTTGTCACGCGTTTCCTTGGCCCGTTCCGAGTCGGCGCAACTAATCCCGTTGAAGATTTTGCTGCGCGGCTTGTCTTCGCAGGTGCCACATCAGCGCGATCCCGATAATGATCGAAGCGAGAGCAGCCGCCTGCGCATTCGTCATGCCGAAGAACGATCGCGGATTGATGCGGATGAATTCGACGAGAAATCGCGCGATGCCGGTCAAAATCAAATATTGCGCGAACACCTCGCCGCGCGGAATAGGCTCCCCATTCAGAAGTGCTCGTCTCACCGGACCGGGAAGCGCATTCCCCGGCGGTGCCCATAAGAAGTGGCCTAAAGACCGCGCCTCCATGTCCGAGCCGTCATCGAGATCCTTTTGTGGCTGCCGTTTCGGTGCCTTCGCGGTTTTGAGCCGAATCTGTCGTCCGCCTAATTTCCACAGCCACCAAAAAATAAAAATCGCGACGATCAATTCATAAATGGGCGTGGGATGAACTTTTTGTGTTGTTGGCACGAGCCCGTTCGGGAAGCTCATGCCCCAGGGCAGGGAAGTGGGAATCCCGTAATCCCCATCGCCGGAAACGAGGCATCCGATGCGCCCAATGCCGTAGCCGAGCGCTGCCGCGGGAGAGGCCGCGTCGAACATCTGCAGCAAGGGAATCCGATAATGTCGCGCCAGGAGCACAAATGCAATGAAGCCTCCCAAAAATCCGCCGAACCAAGCGAAGCCGTATTGGCTGATCAGAATTTTCGGGTCGGCGAAAAGGTCTCGCGGCGTTTCGAGCACGTGGTACAACTTCGCGCCCACCAGTCCCGCGATGCACGGCACTGCTACCATCAGATCGGCTGGTGCATGAATCGCGCGCCGCTGCATGTCTTTCGCCAGCACAAAATACGAAACGAGCATCGCAATTCCCACGCACAGTCCGAAGCTGGCGAGGGTCAGCGGCCCGATATGTATGAATGGCATCACGATGGAATTTTTCCGCGGGTTGCTTTTCCCGCGCGGGACAGGCAGCGCCGGATTTCTGGACCGCTACGGCGCAACCGAAATATTCCCGTAAAGCAGCTTGAGCAGAATCAGTCCGCCAATCATGGCCACGCACAGGCTCAGCAGCGTTCCGATCAGGAAGTATTCCGCGAAGCGCACGTGCTTGAATTCCGGGTAGCGCGCGATTGCTTTGGCGGTGAGGACCAGTCCCGCCGTCGCGGGTGAACGCAGCAGCAGCGCGGTCAAAATAATAAATCGCTCGAGCCATCCGATGTACATTCCCGCATTGCGCAACTGCGCCGTCGTTTCGTCGGCGGGCCGGACGTCTCCGTTTACCAGCGGCCGCGTGAGTGCACGAATCAGATAGCCGCCGGCAAAAATCACAACCACATACACGGCAGCCGTGATACCCAGACGCGGCAAAAAGCGAACCGGAGGGGCATAAGCGGCGATGGCGGCAAGGTTCCCAGTCATTAGATTTGTATCGTCATGTGCAAATATTGCGATTTGCACGGAACCGTGCAAATGTTGCAGTATGCTCCAAGGCTAAAATCGTGCCCCAATCAGCTTTTCGACCCCCGAAGCGGCCGCAATCAATTGCCCATAATAGCCGCGTTTCAGATTTCGCGATACGGTGGAGATGTTCAGCCCCATGGCGCGGGCCGTGTCTTCGATTCGGCGATGTTCGAAGCGCGCTGCGATCGTCTTCCATTGCTGCTGCGTCATGCGCTGCACCAGCGTGTCTTGCAACTCGTAGATCAGGTTAACGACGGAATCAAACTCCGGGTTGTGCGTGCGAAAGGCCGTCAATGCCGGTTGCTTGCGCCCGCTTCGCTTGCCCAGGCTTTCGAGCGCCTCGCGAGCCATGCGGAAAGCCGCGCCGTCCAGTTCATTCACGGGCGCGGTGATGCGTCCTGCGACTTCACCGATGCCAATTCCGACGCGCAGCGACAACGGCTGCAAGCGCCGCCGCAAGTCGAGCAGCAGCCACGGGATCGTCTTGAGCCGCACGGTGATGGTTTGAAATTCGTCGCCCGCGGTGACGGCATACGGCAACAACGTGAGTTTCCTTGCGCGATGCGCGCGGGTCGCCCGCCGCAGCCGCTCATGCAGCAGGGCAGGCAAGCGCGACCGCGAGCCAGAGGAGACAACGTCGGCGATCAGCACGCCGTAGAGTGTTTGTGCCATTGCACGCTTTCATGCAAATATACACTTTTGCATGATAACATGCAAATAGAAATATTGCCGCACGGAGCGGCGTCTGAGAAACCGATTACACAACGTCAAGGGGGTTCGTTAGACGCGCAAAAGCCAACAGTCGGCCGAGCGTGAAATTCGCTCGGACCTGCTCGGGGGGGGCAAATTCAATTCGTTGTGTCGAGAACAAGAGCGGCGTACGATACACACGTCAGAGATCGAAATCGCAAACCACGGATAGAGCATGAAGAAGCTATCTCTCCTGACGAGTCTTATGGTTTTGCTTGCCGCTTCAAGCGGCAGAAAACCCAATCAATCAAACAACCAGAAACCCGGTCCGGCGCCTACGCCAAGCACTCAGACCTATTCCAACGCGAAGTACGGGTTTACATTTGAGTACCCGACTTCCATGCAATTTGTCACGCCGACCTATGGCAATCTGGAAGATCAAGTTGTCCAGGTAGAAATCCCGAAAAGCGCCTATCCCGGCACGAATTTTGGCGACGCCGCGATAAGTGTCAGCGTCCAACACGCTAAAGCGCTCGATGACTGTCTGGCCCTGAGTCCACCGGAAGGAAGCGACGGGTTCAAAACCAAAACAACTATTAACGGCGTGAATTTCTATATGACAAATTCCAACGGTGCCGGAGCGGGGAATTTTTACGATTCCAAGGTCTACCGAACGCTTAAAAGTACTGGCGGCGTCTGCATCGAAATCAGCGAGACAATTCATACCTCCAACATCGACAACTACACTCCCGGCACGGTCACTCAGGTCAGCCAGTCCGATGTCCAAGCCAAGCTGGATCCCGTCGTCCAAAGCTTCAAATTCAAGCGATAACTAGGGAATAAAATCCGGGTTATACGACCGAGCGCACGCCCATCAGCTCCAGATACACTTCTCCGATGCCGCCCGTGACGTGCACTTCCACCGTGACTTTCGATTTTCCGTAGGCGTCGTTCACGTACTCGTCGCCGTCTTTCTTGAAATCCGGCGCGTCCACCGAACCCAGACCGCCGTCTACAGTTACGCGCACGCCGACGTCGCGCGGCAGTTTGATATGCGCTTCGCCCACGCCGCCCTGGATCGATGCGGTCACGTTCTGCTTCCAATCGCCGGTCAAATCCACGGTCGAGTTGCCCGCACCCATCTGCACGTCCAGATTCCGCAGCGTGATGCTGCTGAAATTCAGCGTCGAATTTCCCGCGCCCATCTCGACCGCAACGTTGAGCGGAACGCCGTTGTTCAAATGCAAATCCCAGGTGTATTTCACGCCGCCGATCGTCGAATGGGACGCCTCGGGCTGCATCACCATGAGCGAACCGTTTCCGTCATGCACGCTGTAGCTGACGTCTGGTTTCCATTCGGGCACGTTGTACTTGATCGTGCCGTCGAGCAATTGCGGTGACCCGCCGGAAATATCCAACTCGCCCGCGCCCATTTGCAGGTGCACGTCCACCGATTTTGCCGCGCCCAGCGGAACTGAAACATTCTCCGTTTGCATCTCGGCCGTTCTCGCCATGGGCCCAGGCACGCCGCCAATAATGCAGCCTGAAACTCCCAGCGTCACGGCGAAGATCAATCCGACCAGCGTCTTCGGCGTAATCTCGATCGTATTTCGCAGTTTCATTGCGTTCCTCGTTGCCGCGTCAAACACGCATTGGCGCATTGGCGCGGGCCTCCTCGATTTCGCCCCATGTCCAGATAAACGGAAATCCACTCTAAAATGTTTCCTCTGGTTCGGGAAGCATTTTATTGCCGGGTGCTAAGTGTCAGATCGATGTCGCAACTCGTTAGCCCGACGAATCGGCTCCGTACGATTTTTGCAACCTTTTCGTCCCGCAAAGGGTCTCATATACTAGCAGCAGTTGCCCGCAAGCGCCGAACGCGCCTGCGAACCCTCTGGCGCAACGCCTTAGGGTAAACCCTTCGGGTTTTCGACCCTCAGGGTGAAGGGGGAGACGGTCATGAACCCAGCCGCCCCGAACTCCATTTTCAGAGCCATCCTAATTTGCGCAACGTCCCTTTGCTTTGCCGCGTTTGCTCACTCCGCTTTTGCGCAAAAAGGCGGCTCGCACGGCGGCGGTGGCGGCTCGCATGGAGGGGGCGGCTCACACGCCAGCGGTGGGTCCCATGCCGGAAGCTCGCACGGCGGTGGGGGAGTTCACGGCGGCAGCTCGCATAGTGGGGGTCCCTACGGCGGCTCGGTCGTTTCTACGCATTCCGGAGGCAGCAGCAGCGTTTCCATGGGCGGCACATCGTCCAGCAGCGGCCACGGTTCGGGATCAGTTGGGTTTACGCGGCGCATGAATTTCACGGGCAATACGTTCGTCGCGCCTCCTGCCGCGGAGCGGCCCGTGGAGCGTGCCGCTCGCACGATTTTCATAAACGCGCGGCCGGAGTTCGAGAACACGAACGTGCCAACAGGCGCGCGTCCATTCGCTGCAGGGAACTATCTGTGGGAAGCGCCGCCGCAGCAACAAACGCAGCAGCGTGTCGCGACGCCACCTGCTCCTGCGGCGCCGCGCCCCATAACCGCGCCCGCGCCGCAACCGATTCACCCAACGGTAATGCAACCGCCATCACCGATACGCCCGATGTCAATACCGTCGCCGTCGCCGATGCAAATTCCGGGCTCTTTTCGCGCGCCCGGTCAAATGCCCATCGTGAGGCCCGTGATCCCCGTTTCACCGATGCCCATGCCAATTCCCCGGCCCATATCGCCAGTCGCATGGCGCCCCATCGCTTCGCCGGTGCGGCCCATGCTGCGGCCAATGCTTGGTGGACAATTCGTCGCGCCTTCGCTGCGAGTGCCGAGCCTCGTGACGCCTGCGTCCAGACCAATTCTGGTGGGTCCGCTGCCGCCAATGAGCCGTCCCCTGCCCGTACGACCGCCCTTTGCGGGCATGGCCATTGAGCCTGGGGTACGGCGTCCATTCACAGCGTTTGGAAGCTCGGCCGCGCCTCCGCATCCGTGCATCAACACCATCACTCGTTGCGGATTTGGCGGCGGCGCGCTGGATGGTGACGGCGATTTCGACAATGACGGTTTTGGGCCGTCCATATTCTTCGGTTTCCTGGGTCCGTTTGGTTTCTCGCCGTTCGGTTTCGGCTCGACTTGCATTTTCGATGGCTTCTTTCAAAACTGCTTCTTGTCGCCCGTCAATTTCTCACCCTTCGGCTTTGGCGCATTCGGACCTTTTGGGCTTTACGGTCCCTGGTACGGCGGCTACAATTTCGCGCCCTACGGTTCGAGTTTTCTGTTCATGCCTCCGGCTGAAAATTTGCCGCCCGCGTTCGGAGATTATCTGCCGAATACGAACTACGCGCCGTCATACATCTTCGAACCCGAACCTCTGCCTGTACCCGAGGAAGCGGTGCCATCGGCCAACGGATCCGAGACTCAGCCAGTCGTTGACCTTGTGCTAAACGACGGCACGGTATTTGGCGTGACGTCCTACTGGCTGGTGAACGACCGCCTCTTCTACATCACCACGTATAAAATTCAGTCCAGCATTCCCATCGGCCAGCTCGATCTGCAGAAAACCGTCGACATGAACTGGAAACGCGGCGTCTCATTTACGTTGACGCCCCAGCCTCCCGCGCAGCAGCCGCAGCAAAATCCAGACCCGCGGCCACAATCGCTCCAATAGAGCGTCAACTCCCGTTCAGCTCAGACCATTGCGGCGCTCAGAACGCGCGGTGGTGCGCTTGCGTCACGCCGAAAAATCTCTTACAGTCCGAAATCGATGAGATCAATCGGTTCCGTCATTGGCTGGCTGTGGCTTGCCTTTCTCCTTTACTGGTACGCGATGGCGTTCATGGCCAAGCGCGCGAAGCAGAAAGAAAGCTATGCCTCGCGTCTTTTCAGGATCCTGGTGATTGTGGTGGCGTTTGAATTTCTCTTCGGTGATTGGCGTCTTGGCCCGCTCGACCGCCGCTTCCTGCCGGCGAGTTTCTCGATAGCTGTGGCGGGTGTCGTGCTGACGGTGTTGGGCATGTCCCTAGCGATCTGGGCCCGCGTCTATCTCGCAGGCAACTGGTCTGGCACCGTAACGCTGAAGAAGGGCCATGAATTGATTCGCACGGGGCCTTACGCGCGCATCCGCCACCCGATCTACACCGGATTCCAATTGGCTCTCACGGGCACCGCGCTCGTCATTGGCCAGTGGCGCGCAATTGTTGCTCTGGCGATTGTCCTCGCAACGCATTTCTTCAAGGCGCGCAAAGAAGAAGCGTGGCTCGCCCGGGAGTTTGGTCCCGCATTCGACGAGCACCGCTCCCGCACGGGAATGTTCTTGCCGCGCCTGTCATAACAACGCGGAGTTGACTGCACCGGAGCATGAGTTCGCGCTAAATAAATTGCGTTGATGGGTAGCCAGGTTTTACGAGAGCCTTATCAATCTGCGGGGACCAGGGCCGCCGAATCTTCTTTCTGTGTCGCGCGGGTGCGCCGTCGCAGCGTTTCGTCCACTTTGGCAATCAGCGCGTCGCGCGTATATGGTTTCTGCAGGAACGCTCCCTCTTCGAGGAACTGCCCGGCTTTCTTATCGTATTCCAGGTAGCCGGACATGTAGACAACCTTCACGTCAGGACGGATGCGCTTAACTCGTTCCGCAAGTTCCGGCCCGCGCATTTTCGGCAACACAATGTCCGTCACCAGCGCGTGGATGGGCTGCTGCAAGTCTTGCGCGATAGCCAGCGCGTCGGCGCCATTTTCCGCCGTAAGCACGTTGTAGCCGGCGGTCTTCAGAAACTCAGACGCAAGTTCGAGCACGGCTTCTTCATCCTCGACAATCAGCACAGTCGCGGACCGTTTGCAGCCGTTCTCCGGTTGCTTCTCTCTGTATTGTGCCGCCAAGGGCGCCTCCACTCGCGGCAAATAAATTTCAAACCGCGTGCCTCTCCCGGGTTCTGATTCGACCCAGATGCCGCCATTGCTCTGATTCACTACGCCGTAGACGGTGGCCAGACCTAGTCCCGTTCCTTTTCCTGCTTCCTTGGTCGTGAAGAACGGCTCGAAGATGTGCGCCTTTGTGGCCGCGTCCATTCCGCAACCCGTGTCCGTGACGGCAAGCACCACGTAGTCGCCCGGCTCAATCGATTTTCGTGCGTTGGCAAACTCATTGCCAATGGTCAAATTGTAGGTTTCTATCGCGAGTTTGCCGCCGTTAGGCATGGCGTCGCACGAATTCACAACCAAATTCATGATCACTTGCTCGATTTGCCCAGGGTCGGCCTTCAGTCGGCCGAGAGACGCGCCCGACCGGAAAGAAAACTCGATATCTTCGCGCACCAAACGCCTGAGCAGCTTGCCCATTTCGGATACGGTCGCGTTCAAATCGAGGATTTGCGGTTGGAGCACCTGTTTGCGCGAGAATATCAGCAATTGACGCGTGAGCGCGGCCGCTCGATCCGCTGCTTTCGCGATTTGCTGGCCGCTGCCGCGAAGCGGTTCCGCGGGATCCATCCTGTCCAGCAACAAATCGCTGTGCCCCTTGATGACGGTCAGCAAGTTGTTGAAGTCGTGCGCCACGCCGCCCGCCAGACGTCCCATCGCCTCCATTTTTTGCGATTGACGCAGTTGCCCTTCGAGCTCCTCGCGCTGGCTCTGGTTTCTCTGTAGCGTTGTCCGCATGCCATCGAAGGCGCGCGTCACTTGCGCCACTTCGTCTCCGCCGTCCGCCTCCAGCGGATACGTGAAGTCGCCCTGCTCCAAAGCACGCACGCCACCGACAAGCGAAGCCAGCGGCCGCGTGAACGTATCAGAAATCAGAAACACGAGCGCCGCTCCCACAAACGCGGCGACTAGGAATAATCCCAGCAACAGCCGGTTCAGCCGGTTGAGGAAAGTGGTTGCGCCATCATACGATTTCAGCACGATCAGGCTTATGTCGCCGTTCGTGCCGGCGGTCAACTCTTTCGAACTCGCAAGATATTTCTCATTGCCGATCTGGAGAAGATTCGGAACTGCTCCACCGCCCACCTGTTGCTCCAGATTGTCCTCGTCGAACGGCGGCAGCGTGCTGACGATGATGGTCTTTCCATACCGGAGCGCTACTTCGCTGGATGAAATCCGGTGCAACTCGTTGACGGCGTTCCCATCGATCGCGCGCCCAACGACTACGGTACCCACTCGTGCGTGGTGTTGATCCGCGTCGCCGAAGACTGGCCGCACTACCACTTGATATAAACGCTGGCCGCTGAACCACCATCCGTCCGTTTGTTCACTGTGGAAAGATTTTTGCAGCAGAGTTTCCGCGGTGTTCGCGGGGAACTGCTCGCCTGCCGTGTGCAGAGCGACGACTTTGCCGCTCGCATCCGCCAGCAGGAACAGGTTGCAGTCTTCCGATTGCCACGGATCCTCGCTGGCCTCTTGAATCGTGGTCGCATCTCCGTTTCGCATCATGGCCAGCGCCGCCAGCAGGTCGGCCTTGTGTTGCAGAGCGACTTCGTGCTGATGCTGCATCACCTGGAACGTCATGATGGTGTTGCTCGCCTCTTCCTCGATTTGGCGTTGCGCCTCGTCCTTGGCCGTACGGCCGACGACAAGCAAAGTGGCGCACGTCAAGCCGCTGGTGATCAGGACCAACGAGATCAGGAACTTGGTTCGCAGACGAAGATTCAGTTTCGCCTGACACTCGCGGAGCAGTCCGATGCTCGGCCGCACGCTGTAATTGCGCCGGAAAGCGGCAATTGCAGGGAAAACTTGCGTCTGCAAAGCCAACTGTGCGTTACGGCGAATGCGCCCCGGCCACGCCATCACTCCAGAACCGCACGTGTAGACCAAGTCAGCGCAACGCTGCAATAGCATCACTGATTTCGAGCCCGTGGAAGTGATGCCACGGTGAGCCGCTGCTACGGCTGTCATGCAGAGCAACGCGATCCCCGGCGCTATCTCGTTCCCCGCAACCCGACGCACTTGCTGTAAAGCGTGCCGAATGTGTGCACTGGAGGTCCGGACGAAGCTTGACAGGGGCATTGTTCGGACGCGGAACCTTGTGGCCATTTTTGGAGACACCCCAAACATGCCTTCCCTCGAAAAATGAACCCTGCTTGGTCTGTGATGAATGTACTTTCTGGGGCGTGTTACCAGCAATGGAGCGGGGGTACCTAGGCGATGTACCGGTAGTACTAATCCCGATTTGCGCTTAACATCAAGCGATGCTGAATCAGTAGTTTAGGCTAAAAGATAGCAGGTGCGTGTACCACACGATCCACACGCTCACCAGGCAAGCGAGCAGGATCAGCGTATCGTGAGCCTTCGCCCACCACCAGCGGCCTGTGGTTCCAACGGAAACCGCGAAATTCCAAATGGCCACGAGCGTCCCTATCGCGCCTAGCCATCCGACAATCTGAATAAAGCGCAGCCACGGATTCAAGCTGCGCGTCAACACTCCCAGATGCCCGGCTCCGTAAACAATCGTTGCCAAAAACAGCGCCCAAAAGGCCAAATCGAGGCCGCAGACAATTCTGGCCCAGCGACGCGCTCGCCGTTCGCGTGGACCCGCTTCCACAGGGCGTCCGTAGTGCCGCCGCGCCAGCGCCGCAACGGGCCACAAAATCAAAGTCAGCGCAAAAACAACAAGCGCAAAAACGAGGCTCCATTGAATGAAATTTTTCGACTGGTACCACGGGACCTGTTGCAAAACTTCGGCAGGGAAGCCCAGCGCAATCTGCCATCGCCCAGCGGAGTTTTTCGCAAAAACAATTTTGTTTTGCGCGTCCGAGCTGTCCTGCCACACCTGCGGCTCTGTCTCATGCCATTCAATCGGCTGTCCATTGATGCCTTTGAAGCCCGAGATGACGAGCGAGCCGTCTTTGCCGGGCGCGACGCCCGCTTCTCCCACCAACGAAAAAAGATAAAAAATATTCGTCTGGCTGCGGCGGCTGGGAATGTAAGAGCCGCTTACGGTTCTCGCATCAGCAGCGGCAGTCGGAAGAGGCTTGGTCGCCGGCGGCGTATACGGAAAGTAGCGATCGAGAAATTTGTCGAACAACGGCCCTCGTGGCGCCACGTCACCGCGCCCCGCGCTGTTGTACGACACAAAGAGTCCCGTATTCGCGTCGAGAATCAAATGCAGATCGCTGTGAAAATATTGCGTGTCGCCGCCATGCCCGATGATGCGATGGCCGTTGCGCGTCTCCTCGTAAAATCCCAGGCACATCGCATTCACGCGTGGATCGGGCGCATATTGCCGCGTGTGCATCAGCTTTACGGTGTCCGGACGTAATATCTGCGCGCCGTTGTACGTCCCGTCCTGCAACTGCGCCATCATAAAGTGCGTGATGTCCATCGCCGAAATCGCCACGCTTCCCGCTGGAAACGGCGTGACAATCTCGAATTTCTTCGCGCCGCCCGAGGCGCGCTCGTACCCTTGCGACATCAGCGGTTGCAAATCTTTCGGGAGCGGCTGGCGAAACGTTGCGTGCGTCATCCCCAACGGTCCGAAAATATGCTGATCGATGTAATCCTCGAAGGGCTGTCCGGAAACACGCTGCACGATGTAGCCCGCGAGAGTTGCGCCGTAATTCGAATATGCGCCCGTCGTTCCCGGCGGGAAAATTTCTCTTGGCTCGTGATTCACCAAATAATCCCGCAGTGACGGAATGTTTTTCTGATCCGCCGTAATCAGATCGCGAATCGTTTCCTCGAAACCCGGCGTGTGCGTCATCAGATCGCGCATCGTGATCGGCTTGCCAAATGGCTCGGGGATTTTGAAGTCGAGATATTGATTGATGTCCGCGTCGAGATTTATTTTTCCGTCCTGGACGAGCTGCATCACCGCCGTCCAAGTGAAAAGCTTTGAGATCGATCCGCAGCGGAACAGCGTGTCCTCCGGCGAAACTGGCTTTTTCTTCGCCAGATCTGCGTAGCCGTAGCCCTTCGCGAAAATCACTTTGCCGTCGCGCACTACGGCGACAACGGCGCCCGCAATATCGTTGCTCTCGATTTGCAACGGTACCAGTCCGTCGAAAAATGCCGTTAGGTCGGCTTGCGTCAGTTGCGCTGGGGGCAGGGAAGGCGGCAGGACGGCCGCGCCACCCGCACTCGAGTTCCCCGGCGCAGCTTTGGCGATGCGCGTTACAGGCGGCTTCACCGCAGCCGGCCCAGCTTGTTTTTGCGTGCCCACCGTGGCGGGCGTGCCCCGACCATCAAGCCTGCGCGCCTCGGCGGGCCTGCTCACGACAGCGAGCACAATCACGGCGGAAATGGCCAACAGGACGGCCGCTGCACAGGCTCTCGGGACATCGAATCTTCGCCGCAAGTATCCCAGTGCCGTGTTTATTTCCACCGCGCGCACGTTTCTCATCGGAACGCCTCTCTGCGTTTGCAAGCGGCGCGACTCTACCTTTGCCACCGCGCAACGTCAAACAAAAAAAGTTGGCAAACGACCCCGGCGCGAAGCAAGCGCGAGAGTGTCAGTCGAGGGAGAAAAAAACTTCAGGCTTTGCGCCCGAGGGCGGCGTCGAGCCATCGCCGCGCGATTTCGTGTTGCGGCGCGTACGCTTGCCAGACGTTGGCGGCCCATTCGCGCACGAGCCTAGCGTACTCTTCGGGAGCTTGCGCGCCCCGCAAATCCGCAATAGTCGCAATGGTCGCAATAGTTCTTGTCCCGCGCCGCGCGAGAGTTTCGGGACGCTCGATCTTTGCTGGGCCGCTCAACCAACGGGGAATTGCGGCATAAATCTCGCGCTTGCCGCCGCGTTCGATGCCGCAGCACATGCGCGTCAAATGCGCCGCGTACGATTTTGCGGAGCGGCAGTAGCGTTCGGGATGCTGCAGGCAATACGCGTCCACGAGCAATTCGTGAGTGCCGCCATAGCGCGGATCACTGAAATCGCGCGCCCCCAATTCGTTGAACAGCGCTTCGCACCCGGCATTTCCGCCTTCGACTTGCGCTCCACACTCGGAGCACCGCGCCTCTAACTTCGCCTCGTCGCGTTCATCCATACTCTTGTCCAGGCTCTCATTGAACTACATTCTAGCCGTGGCTTCCTAGCGTTGCTTCTGAGCTGTACGAATTCTCACCCTCCGCCTCGTCCGTCAGCCTTGCTCCTAAATTGACTGTTCGTTTCCGCAACGACATTCTCCGCAATCGCACAGACTTCTGTCCGGCAAGTCCTCGTTTTGCAATCCAAGCTATTGATTTTCTTTCCAGTTACTCGGATGGTGTTTCGGAACCGAACCTGCGTAGGTAACTCGAGTAAAGTGGAGGCGCGTTCATGGCAACTTTCTGGCAGGATTTGCGTTACGCGCTACGCCTGCTCGCGAAATCGCCCGGGTTTACCGCGGTCGCCGTCCTCACGCTGGCGCTCGGCATCGGCGCCAACACCGCCATTTTCTCCGTCGTGAACAGCGCGTTGTTGCGTCCGCTCGCGTACCCGCAACCGCAGCAGCTTTACCTTGTTCGCGAGATTGTGCCGCAACTGGCGAAGTTTTATCCCACGGACGACGCAAATCTGCCCGACTTCCGCATTTGGCAAAAGCAAGTCCATGCGTTCGCCAACGTAGCCATTGCGGAAACGACGAGCGCCGATCTGACCGGTCCGGGCGGAGCGGAATTCATCCGCGGGATGCGCGTTTCGGCGAATATTTTCGAGCTGTTGGGAGTGCGTCCGGCGCTCGGCCGCACATTTCTACCCGAAGAAGACGAATCGGGGCGGGGCCACGTGGTGATGCTTACGGACGCGTTCTGGCGCGACCGGTTTCATGGCGATCCCTCCGTCGTAGGAAGAAGCATTGTCCTCGACGGCGTGCCTCACGAGATCGTCGGCGTGCTCGCTGCGCCATTTCGCTTTCCCCCTGTTCCCCCGTCGATGGGCGGCGCGAAAGATTACGCGCGTATCGCGTTTTTCCAGCCGCTCAATGGGCCGAAAGATTACGAGACAGGGCTAATTGGCGAATTTGATTTCATCGCCATTGCGCGGCTGCGGCCAGATACGACCGAGTCGCAGGCGCTCGCGGAGCTGAACGTGGTACAGGCGCAAATTTCGAAGCAGGCCGATGAGAAGATGCCCATGAAGGGCGTGCTGCTGCCTCTTGAAGAGGAAGTCGTAGGATCGGCGCGAAGCGGACTAATATTCCTGCTGGCAGCCGTCGGCGCGGTGCTGCTGATCGTTTGCGCGAACCTCGCCAGTTTGTTGCTGGCGCGCGTTCCCGGCAGGATACGCGAAGTGGCGATTCGCTCGGCGCTTGGTGCGACGCGAGCGCGCGTGATCCGCCAGCTGCTAACTGAAACTTTTCTCCTGAGCTTCGCGGGCGGTGCGTTGGGAATTTGGCTGTGCGGTTTTGCGCTGCGATGGTTCGTTAGCGTCGCGCCCGCGAGCCTTCCGCGCGTGAATGAAATTTCCATCGACGCGCGAGTCCTCGGATTCGCGCTGGCGATTACCATTGTGACCGGCATTCTTTTCGGCATTCTTCCCGCGTGGCGCGTCAGCCGTTCGCAGCCCATCGACGCGCTCAAGTCCGGCGCGACGGCAACCACGGAGAGCCGCCGCACTCGCCGGCTCCGCGAGGGCCTGATTGGTTTCGAGGTGGGCGTTACCACTCTCCTTCTGATTCTCGCTGGATTGCTGGTCGCCAGTCTTGGCCGCGTGCTCAGTGTTCATGCGGGATTCGATAAGGGCAATGCGCTGTTGGCCGGCGTTGATTTGCCTCCACAAGGCTATGACAAACCGGCGGACCGCTTGCGTTTTTATGACGAAGTCCTGGCGGGCGCGCAATCGCTTCCCGGCATTCGCGCGGTAGGGTGGGTAAGTATTCCTCCCCTTGGCGGACAGGGTTCCGTGACGGGAATAACGGTTCTGGGAGCGAACCAGCCGAAAGGGGAAACTCCCGAGGCGAACTACCGTCCCGTAAGCCCGGATTATTTTTCCGCCATGGGTATCCCCGTGGTGCGCGGCAAAATTTTCGGCCCCGCCGACCGCGACAGGAAAGTCGTTGTCGTGTCCCAAAGCGTCGCGGATCGTTTCTGGCCCGGCCGCAATCCCATCGGGCAGATGTGCGTTACTTACTGGGGTCCCCCAATTCCGGCCGAAGTCGTCGGAGTAGTAGCTGATATTCGCACGGTGCGGTTGGACGAGCCTCCGCTGATGATGGTGTATGTGCCGGAATGGTTCAACGCTTTCTCCGTTCCATCGGGCGCAACAATCGTCTTTCGCACAGCGTCGGATCCGGCGGCTTCAGCTGCGGCAGTTCGCGAGCTGATTCATAAGACGGACGCGCAGGTGCCCATCACCTCGCTTGAACCTATAACGCAAATCATCTCGCAGTCCGTGGATGCGAGGCGCTTTTCCATGTTTCTCACCATGGCCTTTGCGGTGTCGTCGCTGCTGCTCGCTTCGCTGGGAATTGTCGGCGTGGTGGGATATTCCATTGAGCAACGCCGCCACGAATTGGGAATCCGCATGGCGCTGGGCGCCGAACTGCAGGACCTGCTTCGCATGGTGATCCGTCAAGGGATGGCGCCTGTCCTGACTGGTTTGGCTGCGGGCGTGGTAGCTGCGATTTTTGTGGGCCGCGTCATCGGCAGCCTTCTTTTTGGCGTTAGTTCATACGATCCGCTGACCCTCGCCGTTGTGGCGTTTATCGTTTCCGCGGTATCACTGGCGGCGTGCTACATTCCCGCGCGTCGCGCGATAAAACTAGATCCCATGGTCGCGCTGCGCTATGAATAGTTTTTTTTTGGCGAATCGATAGTCGGAAGTCGAGATTCAACACAGGCACAGTTCCCTGCATGCTTGGGATTAACTTTCGTGGTTTACTTTCAACTCGAAACTATCAACTGCCGGCTGGCTTGGAAGGTAAACGATGAACTCATTGCTTCAGAACATTCGCTTCGGTTTGCGAATGCTCGCGAAGTCGCCGGGCTTTACGGCTGTCGCGGTGCTCACTCTAGCGCTCGGCATCGGCGCGAACACCGCCATTTTCACCGTCGCGGACGCGCTCTTGCTCAGACCGCTCCCGTATGCGAATCCGCAGCGCCTGACGATGGTTTACGAAACAAGCATTACAAACCGCAGCGAAGAGAGCGTCTTCTCCTATCCGTACTTTGCGCGATTGCGGGACCAACAGCATTCGTTCTCTGGGATTTCCGCTTTTGTCGGCGACGATTTCGACATGACTGGGCGCGGAGAGCCGCGGCAAATTTCCGCTGGACGTGTGAGCTGGAATTTCTTCGACGTGCTCGGCGTGCGCCCGCTGCTCGGACGGAATTTTTTCGCCAGCGAAGGACAGCGCGGGAGCAATCGCGTGCTCATGCTCAGCCATCAGTTTTGGATCAGCGAGTTCGGCGGCGCGCCTGGCGTGATCGGACAGAGCCTGATGCTCGATTCGCTCGGTTACACGATCGTTGGAGTGTTGCCCGCCAATTTTGTTTTTGCGCCCCTCGGCAACGACACGCAGGTCTGGATTCCGCGCGAATTTGAGCTGAACATCGCCACGCCGGCGCACATTCAAGCCGGCATGGGATATCTGGAGGGCATAGCGCGCCTTGCCCCCGGGGTCAGCATCGAACAGGCACAGTCCGAAATGGATGTGCTGCATAAGGAATATTGTCGCGATAATCCGACCCGGCCAGACGCCAGTCCGAAGTGGCCCTCAGCCGTCACACCGCTGCAAACGATGATCGTGGCGAACATCCGCGCGGCCGTGCTGATTCTGATGGGCGCCGTGGGAGTGGTGCTGCTGATCGCATGCGCGAACGTGGCGAGTCTGCTGCTGTCGCGCGCGCTGAAGCGCAAGAAAGAAATGGCGGTGCGCACAGCGTTGGGCGCGCGCCGAGGTGCGATTGTGCGGCAATTGCTGGTGGAAAGCTTGCTGCTGGCAACGATCAGCGGCGTCATCGGAATTTTTGCCGGGTACGCCGGAACGCGCGGGCTGCTGGCGCTCAATCACGATACTGTTTCGCAATTGAGCGGCGGCATCGCGATGGATTGGCGCGTGCTGTGCTTCACCATAGCAATTTCACTGGTGAGCGGTGTGCTGTTTGGGCTGGCTCCTGCGCTGCAGCTTTCCAAGACGGATCTGACTTCCGTGCTGCGCGACGAGGGCCGCGGGAGCACGGGCAGCCGCCGCGCCGCAAGCTCACAAAATTTGCTGGTGGTGGCGCAAGTGGCGCTGTCGATGATTTTGCTGATTGGCTCGGGATTGCTGATTCGAAGTTTTCTGCACTTGATGAACGTCAATCCGGGATTCGATCCAAGGAACGTCTTGACGATGCGAATAAATCTGTCGCCGTCGAAATACGGAACGAACGCGCAGATGGTTTCGTTTTACAACGAGGTGCTGCGGCAAATGCAATCGTTGCCGGGCGTGCGCGCCGCAGCGATTTCGTCGGCGCTGCCGCCGACTCCCACGCGGTTTGCGCCAATCCTCGCCGAGGGTCAGCCGGTCGTGCCGCTGCCGCAGCGGCCGGGCGTTAATATCGAAACGATTAGTCCGGACTACGCGAAGGTGCTGCGCGTGCCGCTGGAACGCGGGCGCGAGTTTACCGCCGAGGACAATCAAACCACGCCTACCGTGACGATGGTGAATCAGGCGTTCGTGCGGCGCTACTGGCCGGATGAAAATCCGATAGGGGAACATATTTGGCTTGGCACGATCGCGACGCCGGTCGAAGTGGTGGGCGTGTTCGGCGACGAGAAGAACAACGGCATTAGCAGAGAGCCTGCTCCGGAGATGCTCCTTCCATTTCCGAATCTTCCGTGGTCGCACCTGCGATTGAGTTTGCGCAGTGCGGGCGGGGATCCGATGGCGCTCGTTCCAGCGGTGCGCCAGCGACTGGCGCGCATTGACAGCGTTCAGCCCATCACCGAGGTGCAAACACTCGAGCAGATACTCGCGCAGTCGCGCGCGCAATCGAAGTTCACCGTGGCGCTCTTCGGGATTTTCTCCGGCGTGGCGCTGGTGCTGGCCATCGTCGGAATTTACGGCGTGATTTCGTATACCGTCGCGCAACGAATGCACGAGATGGGCATTCGCATGGCCCTCGGCGCCGACAAGAGGGATATTTTCAGGCTCGTGATCGGTCGTGGTCTCAGGCTCGCCGGCATCGGAATTGCGATCGGACTCATCGCGCCCTTCACGCTCACACGCTTGATGTCGAGCCTGCTTTACAAAGTCAGCCCAGCGGATCCGCTGACGATCATTGGCAGCGCGATTTTATTTTTCGCAGCGGCGCTCCTTGCGAGCTACATTCCCGCGCGCCGCGCTTCGCGCACAGACCCAATGGCAGCCCTGCGCTACGAGTAGGACTCCGCGCCCTTGGGATGCGAATCAAGTGTGCAGGCGGGAACATATTCGCGGCTGGCTTCGTACTACAAAGTGAAGCAAAACTCGGCGATTCAGTCAGCAGCCGTTAAGCGCCGTGAACTCTGCTGTCGCTCGGAGGGATTATGGGGACGTTGCTTCAGGATTTGCGTTACGGCGTGCGTATGCTTGCCAAGTCGCCGGGTTTCGCCGCCATTGCTGTTTTGACGCTGGCGCTGGGTATCGGCGCGAACACGGCGCTATTCTCCGTTGTCAACGGCGTGCTGCTCAGCCCACTCCCGTATCCTCAACCCGGCAGCCTGGTCGCGCTCTACTCGCGCACCGCCAACTTTCAGGAATCCTCCATCTCCTATCCCAATTTTCTCGACTGGCAGCGCGAAAACAACTCCTTCGCGCAGCTCGCCGCTTATCGTCAGGATTCTTTCAACATGACCGGCGCGGGCGAGCCTGAACGCCTCCGCACCGAAATGGTCTCCGCCGACTTTTTCTCCATCCTCGGCGTCCAACCTAGCATCGGCCGTACTTTCACTGCGCAAGACGACCACCCAGGCGCCGCGCCCGTTGTAGTTCTCAGCGACGGCTTCTGGCACCGCCGATTTGGCGCCTCTCCCAAAATCCTCGGCCAATCCATCTCGCTGAACGGCAGCCCTTACACAATCATCGGTGTACTTCCCGCGAATTTCTATTTCTGGAGAAATAATTCCAATCCGGCTGCTATTTACATTCCCCTCGGCCAGTGGACCGATGCCACTTTCCTCGACCGCCGCGTCGGCATGGGCATGAATGCCGTGGGCAGGCTCAAGACCGGCGTCACTCTTGCACAAGGTCGCTCCGACATGGACGGCGTCGCCGCAAACCTCGCTCGCGCCTATCCTCAAGCTGACAAGAATTCCGGCATCACGCTTCACCCCCTCAAGCAGGACATCGTCGGCGACGTCGCGCCGCTTCTTTACGTTTTGCTCGGTGCCGTGGGCTTCGTGCTCTTGATCGCCTGCGTGAACATCGCCAACCTTTTGCTGGCCCGCTCGACGGGACGCACACGCGAATTCGCAATCCGCTCCGCTCTCGGAGCCAGCCGCGCTCGCGTGATCGCCCAACTTCTCACGGAGAGTATTTTGCTCGCGGTCACAGGAGGCGCGTTAGGGTTGCTGCTCGCTGCATGGGGCACGAAAGCCGCCATCCGCATTCTCCCGGAGGCCTTGCCGCGTTCCGGTCAGGTCGGTCTCGACGCGCGCGTCCTTATTTTCACTTTGGCCATTTCCATTCTTGCCGGCATTTTGTTTGGACTGGCCCCGGCGTTGAAAACCTCGCAATCGAACTTGCAGGAAACATTGAAAGAGGGCGGCCGCGGTTCGAGCGGCGCCCGCCACCGTCTTCAGGGCGTATTTGTCGTCGTCGAAATGGCTATGGCGCTGGTTCTGCTTGTCGGCGCGGGACTGATGATTCGGAGCATGGCGCAGCTATGGGACGTCAATCCGGGATTCAATCCGCACAACCTGCTCACATTCGGCGTAGCCTATCCTCCTGCAATCGCGTCCGCGCCACCCGAACAGGTGCGCAGCGGCCTACGCCAACTCGAGGCTGGCCTGGCAGCTGTTCCTGGCGTGCGCTTTGTATCCGCGAGCACCGGCTCGGAACCGTTGCAGGGCGACACCGATATTCCTTTTTGGATTGAAGGCCATCCGAAGCCGTCGAGCGACAACCAAATGCCCACCACGCTCCTGTACTTCGTTGACCCTGGCTACTTAAGCGCGATGCAAACTCCGCTCCTGCGCGGCCGCTTCCTCCGGGCTGAAGACACTTTGCATTCCACGCCCGTCATCGTGATCGACGAGTACTTCGCGAAAAAGTTCTTTCCCGGTGAAAATCCCATCGGCAAACGCATCAATCTTGGGATTCTTGAGGTGCAGGCGGAAATTATTGGCGTCACCGGACATGTCAAGCAGTGGGGACTCGACGAAAACGCCAAATCGCCGGTCCTTGCGCAGGGCTATTTCCCGTTGATGCAGATTCCCGACAGATTCATGCCCTTGCTCTCCAAGGGCACGAGCATGCTCGTGCGCACACAGGGCTCGCCCGACGCGCTTACGCCCGCTATCCGCCGTGCCGTCGAGCAAATGAACAGCCAGCAGGTGATGTACGGCGCGGAAACCATGGACGATATCATCGCTGACTCGCTCGCCGCGCGCCGCTTCGGCATGGCGCTGCTTGGCGTCTTCGCGTTGATCGCGCTCGTCCTTTCATGCATTGGAATTTACGGCGTGATTTCCTATCTCGTCGGCCAGCGCACGCACGAAATCGGCATTCGCATCGCCTTGGGCGCGCAGCGCCGCGACGTGCTCCGTCTCATTCTGGGCCAGGGCGCGAGAATGGCGCTCATCGGCGTGGCCGTCGGCATCGCCGTAGCGCTGGGGCTGACCCGCCTGATGTCCAACCAGCTCTTCGGCATTAGCGCGCATGACCCGCTAACTTTCGCCGGTGTCGCGGTTCTTTTGACGCTCGTCGCCATCGCGGCCTGCTACATTCCCGCGCGCCGCGCCATGCGCACAGACCCCATCGTCGCTCTTCGCTACGAATGACTCTTTCGGGTTGCGTGCTTCTTTGGATGCGGACTGACTGCTTGTCCTGAGGAATGAAGGGCCGCAGACAGGGCTCCACCCCGCTTTAGCTTTAGATGTTCCCGCCGTCGTAGGGGCGGGGCTGCCCCGCCCGGGCGACCCAGGGTCGCCCCTACAATCCGCCAAGCTTGTCGCCTCAATAATGCAAAATTGCATCCTAATAATGGGTACTGACGCGGCAGAAAGCGGCAGGAAAATGCCGGCCGCACAATCGCCCGAAAACCACAACAAAAATCTCCGTTGGCGGGAATCGAGCGGCATGATATATAGGAGAGCAACGCGGAATGCGAGACGATAACATCCCCAATTTTGCTTCCTCAATTAACCAGCGACAGCCTTCTTCTTTCGGCCGCGAATTGCGCTCATGGTCGCGCGATATTGCCGTGGCGCTTGGCCTCGCGCTGGTCATTATCGTGTTTCTCTACCAGCCGGTGAAAGTTGAGGGCACCAGCATGGCGCCCTTGCTGAGCGATCAAGAGCGAATTTTCATCAACAAATTCGTATACCGCTTCGAGCCTATCCATCGGGGAGACGTGGTCGTCTTCTGGTATCCGCTCGACCGCACGCAGTCATTCATCAAGCGCGTCGTTGGTTTGCCGGGGCAAACGCTGGAAATCCGCGAGGGCGAGCTCTACGTCAACGGTAAACGCATATCGGAGCCTTATGTTCCGCCGAAATATTTTGACGATTCGAGTTACGGCCCCATTAAAATCCCGGCCGATGAATATTTCGTGATGGGCGATCATCGCGACAGCTCAAATGACTCGCGCATCTTTGGGCCCGTGCCGCAAAAATATATTTACGGCAAAGCAGTGTTTGCTTATTGGCCGTTTCACCAATTTGGCGAAATCTCCGCGCCATAGTTCGGGCGCTGTGAATTTCATGGAATATCGGCCCGCGAAATAGGAATCGGAAGCTGGTGTAAGATGAATCTCGCCGGAGGACACACTGAAGGCGTCGCACGGAAACAGCGCGATACTCGCGCTCGAAGACGGAAGAGTATTTAAAGGCCGCGCGGCGGGCGCAAGTTGCCGTCGCGGCGGCGAAGTCGTTTTTAATACCAGCCTTACCGGCTACCAGGAAGTTTTCACCGACCCCAGTTACGCCGGCCAGATTGTCTGCCTCACTTATCCCCACATTGGAAATGTTGGCGCGAATCTCGACGATGAGGAGTCCGCGCGCCCCTATATCGAAGGCCTGATCGTCCGCGACTTCTCTCAAGTTTCCTCGAATTGGCGCGCCAGCGAAACGGCGCAAGCGTATCTCGATCGCTACAAAATCCCCGCGATTTGGGACATCGATACTCGCGCGTTGGTGCGCCACATTCGGCAGGCTGGCGCTTTGCGCGGAGTGGTATCAACCGACGCAACGCCCGCTGAAAAGCTGATCGCCGAAGCGCGCGCGTTGCCATCGATGGCGGGGCAGGAACTTGCGAGTCAGGTGACTTGCGCGAAGCAATATCACTGGGAGCGCGGCTCGATTCCCCTCGCGGCGAATTACTCACAGTCGCTGGTAGAGAAAGGCGCGAACGGCGGAAAAACTGCCCGTGAAAAGCGCTACAAAGTCGTCGCCTACGATTTTGGCATCAAGCAAAACATCTTGCGCATGCTGGTGGATCACGGCTGCGCCGTCACGGTAGTTCCTGCCTCGACTTTGGCTGAGGACGTTCTGGCGCTGAAGCCCGACGGTGTTTTTTTGTCGAACGGGCCCGGCGATCCCGAGCCAATTACCTTTGCCGTGCAAAACATCCAGAAGCTGTTTGGCCGCGTGCCGATTTTCGGGATTTGCCTCGGCCATCAATTGTGCGGCATCGCGCTCGGAGGGAAAACTTTCAAGTTGAAGTTCGGGCATCACGGCTCAAATCATCCGGTCAAGAATTTGCTCACCGAGAAAGTCGAAATCACGGCGCAGAACCACGGCTTCTGTGTCGATCCGGATTCGTTGCCGTCAAGCGACGTCGAAATCACCCATGTGAATTTAAACGACCACACGAACGAGGGCATGCGCCACCGCTCGCTCCCGCTTTTCAGCGTGCAGTATCACCCCGAAGCGTCGCCCGGCCCCCACGACGCCCGCTATCTCTTCGACCAATTCGTGACGATGATGAAAGACTCGGGAGAAAATGTGCGCCGATGACGAATTGGGACATCAACACGACATTTATAGAACGAATGAAGGATGCCAGACCTTTGACGTTCAGCGACTTTCGCGAAATGCTGGACTGGCTTAAGAAGACATACGAGATTAGGGCGATTGACATGTTGCAACTCCGTGTCGCCATTCAATTAGACCAAACTCTGGGAGAGACACGGCGAGCCATCGAAAGATTCGACGATTCGAGTCGCAAACTCACGCGGTGGCTTATTCGGCTGACCGTGATTCTGGTAATTCTGACTGTTGTTATCGCCGGCTTTACGATTTTACTTTGGCGGCGAGGCTGAAGAGCATTTGTCAGGGCACGGCTTCAGCCGTGCCGATAACGAACGCGAGGAGAGCGGCTTTAGCCGCTGAGGCCATGGCAGTCGCGAGGGTCGGACCGCAAAGCGAAAGACAACTGCAGATCCCTCGCCGCATGGCGGCTCGGGATGACACCAAGAAATTGTTTAGGGGCGAGTCATTCGCGGTCATGGCTCCAAGAGCGAGAAAGTGCGGATGCAGCTAACTCCATTTCGGCGCAACTCCTCTTGACGTGTCATTCCGAGGAGCCATGCGACGAGGAATCTGCATTTTGATTTGGTGCAGCGTTGAGCAGAGGCTATTACGTCTACATTCTGTCGAGCCGGTCGCGCAATCTGTATACCGGTGTAACGAACAATTTATTCCGGAGGGTGATGGAACACAAGAAGGGGCTTGTTCCGGGATTCACGTTGCGATATCGGATCCATCGGCTCGTTCATTTCCAATCGTTCACGGAGGTACGCGACGCTATCGCGCGTGAGAAGCAGATCAAGGGTTGGGATCGCAAGAAGAGGATCGCACTGATTGAAAGGACGAACCCCACGTGGGGAGATTTAGCCGAAACGTGGGTTGCGAAGCGAAGGGCAACTGCAGATCCCTCGCCGCATGGCGGCTCGGGATGACACAAGTAAGGTTTTTGGCGTCGGGCCAGGTTACGGCAGAGACAAAGCGCGAGGAGTTGAGGATGGAGCGGGCTCTGTTGCGGCACAGCTCCTCATGACGTGTCATTCCGAGGAGCCGCGCGACGAGGAATCTGCTTCTGGGCTTGCATCATGCACGACAAGAGGATTCGCGAAATAACCAATGCCTAAGCGCACAGACATAAAGAAAATCATGATTATCGGCTCGGGGCCGATTGTCATCGGACAGGCGTGCGAGTTCGATTACTCCGGCACGCAGGCGTGCAAAGCGCTGCGCGACGAAGGCTACGAAGTCGTCCTGGTGAATTCGAATCCCGCCACCATCATGACCGACCCGGAAATCGCGCAGCGGACTTACATCGAGCCGCTCACAAAAGAATATCTGGAGCCAATCATCGCGCGCGAGCGCCCGGACGCGTTGCTGCCAACGGTCGGCGGCCAGACAGGTCTGAATACCGCGGTCGAATTGGCGCAGAGCGAAATCCTCGAAAAGTACGGCGTGAAATTAATCGGCGCATCGCTGCGCGCCATTCAAATCGCCGAAGATCGCCTGCTCTTCAAGGACGCATGCCAGCGCGTCGGCCTCGAAGTCCCTGCATCGGCAGTCGTGAAAGAAGTCGCCGAAGGCATCAAGCTGGCGGATCAGCTCGGATATCCGGTCGTCATCCGCCCGTCATTCACGCTGGGCGGCACGGGCGGCTCGATTGCGTACAACCGCGAGGAATTTTCAGAGGCGATCGCGCGTGCGCTCGACGCAAGTCCCGTGCACGAAGCGCTCGTCGAGGAATCCGTGCTCGGCTGGAAAGAATTCGAACTGGAAGTGATGCGCGACCATCGCGACAACTTCGTGGTGATTTGCTCCATTGAAAATTTCGATCCCATGGGCATCCACACCGGCGATTCCATCACCGTCGCTCCGGCGCAGACGCTCACGGACAAAGAATATCAGCGTATGCGCGACGCCGCCGCCGCGGTGATTCGTGAAGTGGGCGTCGAAACGGGCGGCTCCAACATTCAATTTGGAATCGATCTGGAAACGGGCCGCATGGTGGTGATCGAGATGAACCCGCGCGTGTCGCGCAGTTCGGCGCTTGCGAGCAAGGCGACCGGCTTTCCGATTGCGAAAATCGCCGCGAAGCTCGCCGTCGGAATGACCCTCGACGAAATCCCCAACGACATCACCAAGAAAACGCCCTGCTCGTTTGAGCCCACGATTGACTACGTCGTGGTGAAAATTCCGAAGTGGCAGTTCGAGAAATTTCCCGGCGCGGATACCACTCTTACTACGCAGATGAAATCCGTCGGCGAAGTGATGGCCATCGGTCGCACGTTCGCCGAAGCGCTTGGCAAAGGCATTCGTTCGCTCGAGCCGCACGCTCCGTGGCAGCCTCCAGCGGAAATTGTCGACGCGGTGCTGCGCGAAAAACTTCACGTGCCCGGCCCCGACCGCATTCACTGGCTCTTCACCGCGCTGCGCAACGGAATGAAAGTGGACGAGATTTTTTCTCTGACGAAAATCGATCCCTGGTTTTTGCGCCAGATGCAGCAAGCCGTCGCTGTTGAAAACGAAATCGGCGCCACCACGCTCGCAAGTGTCTCCACTGAAATGTTGAAAGAAGCGAAGCGCTCGGGAATGAGCGACGAGCACCTGGCGCAGATTTGGAACACAAACACTGATCAAATACGCGCGACTCGCGCGCGGCACAATGTCCGCCCCGTCTTCAAACGCGTCGACACTTGCGCGGCGGAATTTGAATCCTTCACGCCTTACATGTATTCGACATACGAAGACGAAGACGAAGCGGACACAACGAATCGGCGCAAAATCGTGATTCTCGGCAGCGGCCCCAATCGCATCGGGCAGGGAATTGAATTCGATTATTGCTGCTGTCACGCGGCGTTCGCGTTGAAGGAAGACGGCTTCGAAACGGTAATGGTGAATTGCAACCCTGAAACGGTTTCGACCGATTACGATACATCTGACCGCCTCTATTTCGAGCCGTTGACGCTTGAAGACGTACTGTCCGTGATTGAGCGAGAAAAGCCGGAGGGCGTAATCGTGCAATTCGGCGGGCAGACGCCGCTCAATTTGGCGCTGGAACTGAAACGCAACGGCGTGCCCATCATCGGCACAGCTCCGGAATCCATCGACCTTGCTGAAGATCGCCGCCGATTCGGCAAATTACTCGACGAGCTAAAAATTCCGCAGCCGCGCAACGGTACAGCGCTCACGCCGGCCGAAGCGGTGAACGTCGCGCAAGAAATCGGTCTGCCCGTGCTAGTGCGGCCAAGTTACGTTCTCGGTGGTCGCGCGATGGTGATCGCGTATGATTTGAAAACCGTCGAGGATTGCGCCGCGCAAGCCGTGCGCATGGGAAGCGGCTCGAGCGCGGAGCGTCCAATTCTAGTGGATCAGTTTCTCGAGGACGCGATCGAAGTCGATGTCGACGCTCTCGCGGACGGCACCGATGTCGTCATCGGCGGAATCATGGAGCACATCGAGGAAGCCGGAATTCACTCTGGAGATTCCTCGTGCGTCTTGCCGTCCGTCACGCTCAAACCGGAAGTTCTCGCCCGCATTCGCGAATACACCGCGGCTCTCGCAAAAGCTCTCAACGTCGTCGGCCTGATGAATGTGCAGTACGCCATTCAACGCGACACGGTTTACGTTCTCGAAGTGAACCCGCGCGCCTCGCGCACAGTCCCCTACGTTTCCAAGGCTACCGGAGTTCCACTCGCAAAAGTGGCGGCGCGTCTGATGACCGGACGCAAATTGCGCGAAATGAATTTGCCGCTCGCCGATTTCAGCGGCATCTCCGAAATCCGCAGCCGTGAGTATTACTCGGTTAAATCGCCCGTGTTTCCGTTCAACAAATTCCGCGGAGTCGACACGATTCTCGGCCCGGAAATGCGCTCGACGGGCGAAGTCATGGGCATCTCGCCGAATTTTGGCCTCGCTTTCGCGAAAGCCCAAATTGCCGCCGGACAAAAATTGCCTCGCAAGGGAACAGTGTTCATCAGCGTGAACGATCACGATAAGCGCCACGTTGCTGCGCTCGCGCGCGATCTGGCTGCCGCTGGCCTAAAATTGATTGCCACGCGCGGCACGGCTGCGGCGATTGCTGCGGCGGGATTTGAAGTCGAGCCTGTTTACAAAGTGAACGAGGGCCGCCCCAACATCGTGGATTTGGTCAAGACCAACAAAGTGGATTTGATCATCAACACGCCGCTTGGCCGCGAATCGTTTTACGATGAAAAATCGATTCGCCGCGCTGCCGTGCGATACATGATGCCGTGCATCACCACGCTTTCAGCGGCGATCGCGGCCGCGCGAGGAATTCGCGCCATGTCGGAAGGCGCCGGCAGCGTCGCGGCTCTGCAAGACCTGCACAGCGACGCACCCAAAGAGACTCCGTCGGCGCAGCGCGTATCCTCGGGGAAATAATTTCCCTTGCCACACCCCGCCCATTTTTTTCGTACTATCACGGATAGTAGCTTGCGATTCTGGTAGAATTGGCCTTCATGAAACTTCAGGGAATTCTCCCGCCTGTCACCACGCCATTTTCGAATGACGGCGAAATCGTTTTGCCGCGCTTGAAGTCGAACATCAAGCTTTACAACCAGACGCGCCTCTCGGGTTACGTCATGAATGGCTCGACCAGCGAATCCGTTCTGCTGACGTGGGATGAAATCGAGCGCCTGTGGGCCACGGCTCGTGAAACGGCTGCGCCAGACAAGACAATGATCGCGGGCACGGGCGCGGAATCCACCGCCGAAACGATCCAGCACACCAAGCGCGCCGCGAAATTGGGATACGACGCCGCGCTGGTCCGCACGCCAAGCTACTACAAGCCGTTCATGACCTTCGAGGCGGAAGCGACACACTTTTTGCGCGTAGCGGAGGCTTCTCCCATCCCGATCCTCATTTATTCCGTGCCTGTATTCACCGGCTATACAGTCGAAGCTCCTCTAGTGGCTCACCTGTCATCGCACAAAAATATTATCGGCATCAAGGACAGTTCAGGCAATGTGCAGCGCGTGAAGGATATGGTCTCCTCGACGCCGAAATCTTTCCGGACGCTCACGGGCTCGGCGCTCACGCTTCCCGACGCGCTCGCGGTCGGAGCCTCCGGCGCAATTCTCGCCATTTCTTGCGCCTTTCCGGACGCGTGCGTTGATTTGTTTGAGGCTGCGTCGCACGGCGACGCGCAGCGCGTCGAACAGTTGAGAAAACTCGCCATCCTCCCGGCCGCGAACTTGGCCACGAAATTCGGAATCGCAGGAATCAAATACGCGATGGACCGTCTCGGCTATTACGGTGGACCCCCGCGCGCCCCGCTTCTCCCCATCGGCGAATTCGCGAAACAGGAAATCGACACCATCCTCGCCTCCGTCAGGCCTGCAACCGTCGCCGCGAATTAATCGGTTCTTCGTGCCTCAAGCGCTCCACGGTTGCTGCGACTTAACGTGCCGTGTATCATCACATCTTCCATGGAGTGCCACTGTCTTCGCTTCCACGAAATTCCACAAACCACCAAACTCTTCTCTGCCTTCGTTGACGATTTCCCCAGCGTAAAGGAGTTCTACGCGCACGCCCCCGATGAAGCGGGAGTACGCGCCGCGGCGCAGAAAATTCACCTCGATGCAGCAGTACGAAAATCCGTTGCTGAAATTTTGCGCGAGCAGAATCGCGCGTTAGGGTCGGATAGCGCGGCGGAGAAGAACATCGAGCGTCTGGCAAATGGCGCCGCCGCCATCGTCACCGGCCAGCAGGTAGGATTATTCAGCGGCCCGGCGTACAGCATTTACAAAGCGCTGGACGCGATTCGCTGGGCCGAAAGACTGACGAAGTCCGGCGTCGACGCTGTGCCGATTTTCTGGTTGGCAACGGAAGATCACGATCTCGCCGAAGTGAATCAAGTATTTTTCGGCGGACGGGAAGAGATTGCCCGGATTGCGCTGCCTCTCGGTGACGATGTCGCCGGCCCCAGCGTCGGGCGAATTTCCCTCGGAAACATGGCGGGCGCTGCCGTCGATCACGCGATCGAATTATTGGAGGGACCCAGCCTTCCCGCCATCGCCGACGCTCTGCGCGCGTCGTATCGCGAAGGCGAAACCTTCGGCTCGGCGTTCGGCAAACTGATCGTCCGGCTCATGAAAGGGCGGGGAATAATTCTCCTCGACCCGCTCGACTCACGCCTGCACGAATTGGCGCGGCCAATTTACCGCAAAGCGGTGGAAGAATCGCAGGCGCTGATCACCGATTTGACCGCGCACGATAAAATCCTCGTCAAGCTCGGCTTCCACGCACAAGTCAAAATCACGCAGCAATCGACACTCCTTTTCCTCGACGTGAACGGCAAGCGGCAGCCGATTCGGCGCCGTAACGGTGGTTTCATTGCGGGCGATGCGAAGCTCAGCGCCGCCGAATTGCTCGCCAAAGTTGACAACGCCCCACAGGAATTGACTCCCAGCGTTTTGCTGCGCCCCGTTTTGCAGGATTCGCTTTTGCCTACTGCTGCCTATATCGGCGGACCTGCGGAAGTCGCCTACATGGCGCAGGCGCAGGTCGTCTATCGGCGCATCCTCGGACACATGCCCGCGATTTTGCCGCGCGCCAGTTTCACGCTGATCGAGCCCACGGTGTCGCGGGCGCTGACAAAATACGCGCTCGATTTCCGCGACGCCCTGCACGGGCGCCAAACAGTCCGACGCAAGATGGAATTGAATTCCTTGGCGCGCGGCCTCGCGGCCAAATTCTCGCGTGATGCCAAAGGGTTGAAGCGCATTCTGGGCAGCTATCGCGCGCCGCTTGGCCGAATGGACAAATCCCTGCCCGCCGCGCTCGATACCGTCGAACGAAAAATGCTGTACCAATTTGAGAAGCTGCGCGGCAAAGCGGGGCGCGCTGAAAATTTTCGAACCGGCGTGCTGGATCGCCATGAAAGGGAAATTCTCGGCGCGCTCTTCCCGCACCACGGCTTGCAGGAGCGCACTCTGTGCCTGCTCCCGTTCCTGGCCCGCCACGGAACAGAATTGCTCGACCGCCTCTCGGCTGAAATGTCGGGCGAGATGAACGAGCCTTGCACCGGCCATCGTGTTGTCATGCTCTAACGCGATCCGCGAAGGCGCGTCGCAACTCCAAAGCGTCATCGCAGGTAACCGGGGCGTGCTAAAATTGTCCCGTTCAGATACTTCGGCCCACACAGACGAAACGTCGCGGTTAGCGTGCGCAGCGGCGAAACGAACGCGCGGCACGGAGCGCAGACTGGATTGAGGAGAGAGCGCGATGAAAATCACACCGGGGAAATTGCAAGGGCTCACGAAAGTGTCCACGTCCGCGGGTGTGATCGCCGCGGCGGCCATGGATCAGCGCGGCTCGTTGAAAAAAGCGATTGCAGCGAACAAAGGAATCGACCCGCACGCCGTCACGCCGGAGATGATGGCGGAATTTAAGCAGGCCGTCGTGCGCGTGCTGACGCCGCATGCCAGCGCGATTCTGCTCGATCCCGAGTACGGATTGCAGCCCGCGCGATGGCGCTCATCAAATGCAGGCTTGCTGCTCGCATACGAAAACAGTGGCTACGATAACTCGCGCCCCGGGCGTTTGCCCGATTTGCTCGACGATTGGTCGGCGCGCCGCCTCAAGGAAGCCGGCGCCGATTGCATCAAAATCCTGATGTACTACACGCCGTTTGATCCGCAACCAATCAAGGAAATCAAGCATGCGTGGATGGAGCGTCTCGGAGCCGAATGCGCCGCCGAGGATATTCCGCTCTTCGCGGAATTTGTCGGCTATCAAGATGGCATGGACGAAAAGGGAATCGAGTTCGCGCGAAAAAAGCCCGACGTCGTCATGCAAACCATGGGCGAATTTTCCAAGCCGCAATATCGCATCGACGTGCTCAAGGTCGAAGTTCCCGTGAACATGGCCTACGTTGCTGGTGCGCGTTCCTGCAAGGGTGAATCCGCGTACACGATGGACGAGGCAAAGCAGCATTTTCAGCGCGCCGCAGCCGCCGCGAAGAAGCCGTTCATTTATCTTTCCGCCGGCGTCAGCAACGACACCTTCATCGAGACACTGCAACTCGCCTCCGACGCGGGCGTGAATTTCTCCGGCGTGCTCTGCGGACGCGCGACGTGGAAAGACGGTGTGCCGGTTTACGCGAAGCAGGGGCTCAACGCGTTTCAGGACTGGCTCGCCGATCAAGGCGTGAAAAATATTCAAAACGTGAACCGCGCCTTGCGCGCCGCAAAACCGTGGTACGCATTCTACGGCGCGGAGTCCGCTGCGGCGCTCGCGTGAGCCTGGAACGCATGAAGGAAGCATCTAAATCCGAAGTGAAATCGCACGCGCTGCCGAGCACAACCTCGCGCACCATGTCGCGGACGATTGAAGTCAAGACCGAGCGCCACACGCAGCTCAAAAAAATCACCGCCGAAGTCGAGCAGGCTGTTGCCGACTCAGGCTGCAAAAGCGGCGTGTGTTATGTGTACGTCCCGCACACCACGGCGGGCGTCATTATTAATGAAGGCGACGATCCAGATGTCGCGCGAGATATCGAAACGACTCTCGATCGCATCGTCCCGCACACGGCGAATTATCGTCACGCCGAAGGCAACGCGGATTCGCACATCAAAACCGCGCTAACCGCGACCACGGCAACCATTTTCATCGAAGATGGCGAACTCGCCCTCGGCCGCTGGCAGGGAATTTTCTTTTGCGAATTCGACGGCCCGCGCCGCCGCGAAGTGCGCGTCAAAATCGTCCCGGACGCTTCCGAGTAGCGCGGCACAAACGAAATGCAAAATTCTCGCAGTCTCGATCTCGAAACAAATAGCAAAGCCTCCGCGAAGACGCTCGGAATCTACGTGCAGGTGCCCTTTTGCCAGACGAAATGCACTTACTGCAATTTTCACACCGGTGTTGTCGTGCGCAGTTTGTATCGCCCGTATGTAGATGCCGTGTGCCGAGAAATCGCGCAATCGCGAGCGTTGCGCGACGTCATTGTCGATACAGTTTATCTCGGCGGCGGAACGCCGAGCCTGCTCGAACCGACTGATCTTGCCCGCATCATGGACTCAATAAGCCTCAATTATTCATGCGCGCTCGAAGAAGTCACGCTCGAAGCGGATCCGGAGACGATCATCGCGGATAAGGCTGCTGCATGGCTCGAAGCTGGAATCAATCGTGTCAGCATGGGCGCGCAATCGTTGAACGACGAAGAACTGCGCGCGGCCGGGCGCATGCATCGCCGCGAAGATGTCTACCGCGCGAACGAAATTCTCCGCGCGGCAGGTTTTCGAAATATCAGCATGGATTTGATCGCGGGCCTGCCTCATCAAACGCGCGCCACTTGGAAATCGTCCGTTGGAGAATTAATCGCGTTGCGGCCGGAACACATTTCCATTTATCTTCTGGAAGTCGACGACGGCAGCCGTCTCGGTAAAGAAATCATCGCCGGCGGAAACAAATACGGAGCAGCCGCGGTGCCGTCCGACGATGCAATGGCCGATTTTTATGAGTCAGCGTGCGCTACGTTGGCGACTGCCGGATTCGAGCATTACGAAATTTCCAATTGGTCGCTTCCCGGACGTGCTTCGAAGCACAACTTGAAATATTGGCGCCGCCAGCCATACCTCGGCTTCGGTGCGGGCGCCCATTCATTTGACGGGCAACGGCGCTGGTCGAATGTCCACGATCCGTCCGCTTATGCCGCCGCAATCGCGCAAGGCCGCCTGACAATCGAAAGCGACGAAGCCGTAACCGCCGCGCAAGCACTCGAAGAGGAATTGTTTTTGGGCCTGCGCCAGCTTGCGGGCATCGATCTTGCGCGAATCCAGCGTGACTATTCCGCGGATTTAACCTCGCGCATAAATAAATTGCTCGACGACGGCTTGATTGAACGCGATGGCGATACGATTCGTTTGACCGCCGCGAAACTGACAATCTCGAACGAAGCCTTCGTGGAATTGCTGGGCTAGCGTCTTAGCCATTTCTCTATGGCCAGGCTTTACTTGTTGTCATTCCGACGAGCAACTGCGAGGAGGAATCTGCATTTTGCGTGGCATGCAACTTAAGCGTGTGCGCCTTTGTTTTCGTAGGGGCGGCGTTTACTCCGCCCGTCGGCGCAGTGCGCCGCGTTTTCGCTTTCTATAGGTGCGCGGTCCGTTTCTGTCCGGGCGAGGCGTGAGCAAGGGCTTTTGCCAGGGTACGGCTTCAGCCGTGCCAAATGCTGCTAGTTTTCAAAGGGGGGCTTTAGCCCCTGAGGCGATTAGTCATATCGCCAAGCCTGTATCTAAGCGGTGCACCGCAAGAAAGAATAGCGGGAGCGCGAAAGCGAGATTTGCGGCGCGCCGCGAGGGAGAGAAATGTACGAATCGAGAAACAGTGACGCGAAAAGCGGCGACGCTCCAGTCGATCTCCGCAGCGACACCGTAACGCGGCCAACTCCGGCAATGCGCCGCGCCATAGCCGAAGCGGAAGTCGGCGATGACGTCTACGGCGAAGATCCCACTGTCAATAAATTGCAGCAGCGCGCGGCAGAGATTTTCGGCCGCGAAGCCGCGCTCTTCGTCCCCAGCGGTTCGATGGGAAACCTGATCGCCATCAAAACGTGGACGCGCCCTGGCTTCGAAGTAATTTGCGAACAGCGCGCGCACGTAAATCAGTACGAACTCGCATCAATGTCCGCGTTGGCGGGATGCATGCCGCGCCCCATCGCCGCGCAGGACGGAGTTTTGACCTGGACAATGATCGAATCGATGCTGCGCCCAAAGGGCTATCACTATTCGCAGACGGGCCTTGTCACACTCGAAAACACGCACAACATGGCGGGCGGCACGATTTATCCAACGGAACTCGCGGAGGAAATTTGCGACCGCGCTCACGAATTGAAATTGCCCGTGCATCTCGACGGCGCGCGCATTTTCAACGCGTCGGTCGCACTTGGGAAGAGCGTCAAAGACCTGACACGTAAATTCGATTCCGTGATGTTCTGCTTGTCGAAGGGTCTCGCCGCGCCCGTTGGCTCGATGCTCGTTGGTTCACGCGACTTTATCGACAAGGCGCACATTCACCGCAAAATGCTCGGCGGAGGAATGCGCCAGGTTGGAGTTCTTGCCGCGGCGGGATTGATCGCGCTCGAAGAGTCGCCCAAAACTCTCCATCGCGACCACGAAAATGCGCGGCACTTGGCTGAAGGATTGTCGAAGATTCCGGGAATCACTCTTGATCCCAAAAAAGTGGTGACGAACATCGTGATTTTTGACGTACGCGGAACAGGGAAGACCGCCGCAGAAATCAGTGCGGAACTCGGCAAGCGCAAAGTTCTCGCCGGAGCGACGGATAAATATTCCGTCCGCATGGTGACGCATTGCGACATCGATCGCGCGGGAATTGACCGCGCCATCGCCGCACTCGAGGAAATTTGCAAAGCGCCCGAGCGAACGCACGCCTAGGTCACCGCGGGCCGCGCGCCGCCTTGGGAGCGCGTAACCAGTATGGTAAAGTTTTCTGTTGGCGATTTGCGCGCAATTCAGACAATCGCTGAAAGCGATCGCGTAAAAGTAGCGAGGTGACGTGGATTTCTCCCTGACCGATGAACAGCAGCACCTGCGGCGCACCGTTCGCGAATTCGCCGAAGGTGAAATCGCTCCTCACGTGATGGAGTGGGACGAAGCCTCGAAATTTCCTGCCGAAATTATTCCTCAACTTGGCGAAATGGGCTTGCTCGGCGTTATTTTCCCAGAAAAATACGGCGGCGCGGGCCTCGGCTATCTCGAATACTCCATTGTGATTGAAGAATTGTCTCGCGTGGATGGTTCCGTGGGACTTATTGTCGCCGCGCACAATTCGCTGTGCTCGAATCATATCTATAAATTCGGCACCGAAGCGCAAAAGCAAAAATATCTGCCCGGCCTGACGACAGGGAAAAAACTCGGTTGCTGGTCCCTCACCGAGCCCGGAGCGGGTTCCGATGCGGGCGGCACGCGCACCGTGGCAGTCAAAAACGATGCCGCATGGGTTCTGAACGGCGCGAAGACATTCACTACCAACGGCCACTACGCCGACGTTTGCGTCGCCATGGCCGTCACTGACGCCGCGAAAAAGCAGCACGGCATTTCCGCGTTCATCATCGAGAAGGGCACGCAGGGATTTCGTCCCGGCAAAAAAGAAAACAAGTTGGGCATGCGTGCCAGCGATACTTCTGAAGTGATTTTCAGCGACTGCCGCGTGTCCGCCGAAAATCTCCTCGGAAAAGAAGGCGACGGCTTTATTAACAGCTTGCAAGTTCTCGATGGCGGCCGCATTTCGATTGCAGCTCTCGGCGTGGGCATGGCTCAGGGCGCCTACGAAGCCGCTGTAAAATACGCGAAGCAGCGCAAGCAATTCGGAAAATCCATCAGCGAATTTCAGGCCATTCAGTTCAAGCTCGCGGACATGGCCACGGAAATCGAAGCGGCGCGCCTGCTCGTCTGGCAATCGGCGTACCTCGCTGATAGATCGCGTGCCCAGGGCGGCGAAGGCGTTCGCTTCACGCGCGAATCGAGTATGGCGAAATTATTTGCCGCGGAAGTCGCCGTCCGCGTTGCGAATGAAGCGGTGCAAATCTTCGGCGGCTACGGCTTCATCAAGGATTACCCGGCGGAAAAATATTATCGCGACGTCAAACTTTGCACGATTGGCGAAGGCACCAGCGAAATCCAGCGTCTCGTCATCGCTCGCCAACTCCTCGGAAAAGGTTAGGGCAGCGCATCGATGCCCGTCGCCTCCACACCATCCATGACAATCGCCCAGTGGGCTGAACAAGTGCGCGCGGGAGACGTTCGCGCCGTTTCGCGCGCGATGACGGAAATCGAAAATCGCACGGGCGACGCCGAAAATCTGATGCGCGAACTTTTTCCCCACACCGGAAATTCCTATTGCATCGGCATCACGGGAGCGCCCGGCACAGGGAAGAGCACGCTCGTCGACCGCATGGCTGCGTATTATCGCGCGCAAAAGCAAACCGTCGGCGTGATTGCCGTCGATCCGTCGAGCCCGTTCACGGGCGGCGCGATTCTTGGCGATCGCATACGCATGCAAGGCCACGCTTCCGACAGCGGAGTTTTCATTCGCTCCATGGCCACGCGCGGTTCGCTCGGCGGACTTTCGCAAGCCACCAGTGATGCCGCTCTGCTGCTTGACGCGGCGGGGAAAAACTACGTGCTTGTCGAGACGGTCGGCGTTGGCCAGGGCGAAGTGGAAATTGTGCGGCTCGCCGATTGCACTCTTGTCGTCCTCGTTCCCGGAATGGGCGACGACGTCCAGAATTTGAAAGCTGGCCTGATGGAGATTGCCGATATTTTTGTCTTGAACAAAGCGGACCGCGAGGGCGCCGACCGCTTCGAACAACAGCTTCGCGCGATTTTGCAGCTTGTGCCCGAAAGAAACGGCTGGAAGCCGCCCATCGTCCTTACGGTGGCCACGGAGAACCGAGGCATCGACGAGCTTTCGCGCCAGATCGAACGTTTTCGAGAACATTTTCACGGGAAACAGGAACGTCGCGCGAAAGAAATCGCTCTGTGGCGTGAGCGCTTGCTGAACTTGCTGCGCGAGCGCCTGGTGCGCCGCGTGGTGGACAAGCTTGCCACGGATGGCACGCTCGAATCATTGGCGGCGGAGGTCGCCGAGCGCAAACGCGATCCATATTCAGCGGTAAACGAGATGCTCGAAAGAGCAGGATTGGGGAATGCACGGTGAGATTAGGCGATTTGGAATTTCTGGTCTTGAACGACGGTACGCTACGTCTCGACGGCGGCGCGATGTTCGGTGTGATACCGAAACCGATGTGGGAGAAGAAATCACGCGCGGACGACCGCAATCGTGTTTTGCTGGCGATGAATTGCCTCTTGATTCGCGCCGCCGGTAAAACGATTCTCGTCGAGACAGGCGCGGGCGATAAATGGGACACCAAGAGGCGCGACATTTACGATTTCGAAGGCTCGCCCCGATTTCCCGACCAGCTCGCGGCCCACGGAGTGAAGCCCGAAAACGTCGACTTCGTCATCAACACGCATCTGCACTTCGATCATTGCGGCTGGAACACGCGAACCGTAAACGGCAAAGTGCGTCCCACATTTCCGAATGCCCGCTACGTCGTGCAGAAAAAAGATTTCGAGCACGCGAAGAATCCGACGGAGCGCGACCGTGCCAGTTTTATTCTGGAAAATTATCTGCCCGTCGAAGAGGCTGGTCAGTGGTGGCTCCTCGAAGGCGATACCGAAATTGCTCCCGGCGTCACCGTTTTCCCCGTTCCGGGGCATACGCACGCGATGCAGTGCGTCAAACTCACAGGCGGCGGAAAGACAGCCGTTTTTCTCGCCGACCTCGTACCCACCACCGCGCACCTGCCCCTGGCATGGATAATGGGATTTGATTTGTTTCCTCTCACCACGCTCGAAAACAGAAAGAAGTGGCTCCCGCAGATTGCGAACAATAACTGGCTGGCGTTGTTTGCGCACGACACGGTAGTCCGCGCCGCGTATCTACGCGAGCGCAATGGCAATTACGAAGCGGAACGGGTTCAAGTCGATTGAGTCCCGCATCAGTTTCCTGAAAAAGTAGACGGTGAGGAGAATGGCAAAAAACCAAAAAGTAGCGAAGCGCGCGGCGAACGAACCGGTGCGCATCGGAATCATCGGCGGTAGCGGCCTTTACGGAATGGCCGGCCTCACTGACACGCGTGAAATTCGCATCAAGACGCCCTTCGGCGCTCCTTCCGATGCATTTGTAATCGGCTCGCTCGAAGGCAAGCGCGTGGCGTTTCTTGCGCGCCATGGCCGCGGCCATCGGATTCTCCCGAGCGAAATCAATTATCGCGCCAATATTTACGCCATGAAGACCCTCGGCGTCGAACGCATTCTGTCCGTTAGCGCCGTCGGCTCTTTGCGCGAGGATTTGCATCCGCTCGAATTTCTAATCCCCGATCAGTTTTTCGACCGCACCCGCGGCCGCATCTCCACTTTTTTTGGAAACGGAATCGTCGCGCACGTTGGATTTGACAAGCCAACGTGCAGCCAACTGGCGAAGTCGCTGGCGGACGCATGCTCTCGCGCCGCCGTGAAAGCCCACGCGAAGGGAACGTACGTCTGCATGGAAGGCCCGCAATTTTCCACGCTGGCGGAATCGCATTTCTATCGCCAGTCACATTTCGACGTGATTGGTATGACAAATTTAACGGAAGCCAAGCTCGCGCGCGAAGCGGAGATTTGCTACGCCACCGTCGCCATGATCACCGACTACGATTGCTGGCATCCCGAGCACGATTCCGTCTCCGTGCCCGACATCATCGCCAACCTCACGAAAAATGCCGCGAACGTCCAGCGCGTGATTCGTGAAACTGTGCGCACTCTGCCCGACGCGCGCGATTGCAAATGCGTTTCCGCTCTCGCGCATGCCATTTTGACGGACCGCAAGCTGATTCCTCCAGCGACGAAGCGCCGGCTCGCGCCGATCATCGGTAAATATATTTCCTGAACACGAAAGGAATTCCTAAATGTCGTTACTCGTTGTGGGTTCTGTTGCGTTTGATGCCATCGAGACGCCGTTCGGCAAGACCGCGCGCACCGTCGGCGGCGCGGCGACTTACTTTTCGCTCGCGGCGTCATTGCTTTCGCCCGTGCGCCTCGTTGGAGTCGTCGGCGAAGATTTTGCCGCGAAAGATGAAGCTGTATTCCACGGCAGAAAAATTGACCTTGCAGGCTTGGAGCGCGCTTCCGGAAAAAGTTTTTTCTGGGCGGGCCGCTACAGTAGCGACTTGCGCACCCGCGAAACTCTGCGCACGGATTTGAATGTCTTCGCCACCTTTCAGCCGAAATTGCCCGAGAAGTACCGCGATTCCTCGTTCGTCTTCCTGGGCAATATCGACCCACAACTCCAGCGAAACGTCCTCAAGCAAATGCGTCGCCGGCCGAAACTTGTCGCCCTCGATACCATGAATTACTGGATCTCGGGCACGCGCGCCGAACTCGAGAAGACCTTGAAATTAATCGACGCGCTGCTCATAAACGACGAAGAGGCATGCCAGCTTGCCGGAGAAAGCAACTTGCTGCGCGCCGCGCGAAGCGTTTTATGTATGGGGCCAAAGGCGCTCGTCATCAAGCGCGGCGAGTACGGTTCGATGATGTTTCATCGCGATTCGATTCTCGCCGTTCCGGCTTATCCGCTCGAAGAAGTCCACGACCCGACGGGCGCGGGCGACAGTTTCGCGGGAGGCTTCATGGGCTATCTCGCCAGCCATGCGCAGGCCAATCACGTTTCGCTGCGCCGCGCGATGGTGTATGGCTCGGTACTCGGAAGTTTCGCGGTGGAAAAGTTGGGCGTTGAGCGATTGCGCACAATCAAACGCCGCGAAGTCGAATCCCGCGCCCGCGAACTCGTGCGCATGATGCACATAAGGCTCTAGTGCGCGAAAGCAAATTTTCTCTTTGAACACGGCCCAGCAGAGTAGAATCGGCGCACCAACGGCGGCCTAATGGCGATTGACTTAACTTACACGATTGCTGGCAAGCTTTTGCTCTCCGCGGCGCTCGGCGGCGCGGTGGGACTCGAGCGCAATCTCCGCCGCAAAGCCGCCGGCCTCCGCACGAGCATGTTGATTTGCATGGGCGCATGCTTCTTCATGATTATTTCCGCGATAGCCGCCACGCATCCCGAAGACGATCACACGCGAATCGCGGCGCAGATCATTGCCGGAATCGGATTCCTCGGCGCGGGCGTGATTCTGCGCGAGCGCGGAAACGTGGTCGGGCTCACCACCGCCGCCACCGTTTGGGCTACCGCAGCGGTCGGAATGGGCGTGGGCACGGGCATGTACGTCACTTCCATTTTTGCCACCGCGCTAATCCTGCTTTCGCTGACCGCTGTCGGCTGGGCGGAAACGCGCCTGGGAATCAAGGCGCGTCTCACCACGTTTCGTTTAACCGCCAAGGATGGCGATGCGGTCATGAAGCAGGCGCGTGAAATTTTCCAGTACCTGAAAATCCCGATTCAGCATTCCGAATTGCAGCGCACCGCCGACGAATCCGTAATTGAATTCGACGCGGACATCAGCGTGCCGCAGGAACACGAATTGCTCAAGCGCCTCAGCGCTCTCTCCGCGCGTTGCGAAACCGTGCCGATAGAGTTTCAACGCGATAGTTAACGCATTTAAAGCCAGCGTCAGTGGTGTGCTCGCCTTTGCCGGAGTGAACTAATCGGACGCGCCACGCAACCGTTCACTGGACTCGCCTTCGGAAGTTTTCTATGCTCGGTGCCGTCACATGCCACCTGTCGTCAAGTCGCCGCCGCTCGAACGCGGAAATACAGTGCGAATCGTTGCGCCCGCCAGTCCCGTTGAAGAAGCCGCGCTGCGTAAGGGCTGCGAGGAATTAGAGCGCCTCGGCTACGAAGCGCGCTGGGACCCGCGCGTGCTCGCTCGCCAGGGATATTTTGCCGGTGGCGCGGAGGAACGGCTCGCGAAGTTCTCACGTGCGCTCGAGGAAAACGCGTCTCGCGCCGTGATTTGCGCGCGCGGCGGATACGGCTCCGGATATTTGCTCGACCGTCTGGATACGCGCGTCCTGAAATCACCGAAGGCGCTGCTCGGATACAGCGACATCACATTATTGCAGCTTTTTTTGTGGCGCAAGAAACGCTGGATCACTTTCTACGGCCCCATGGTCGCCTCTGGTTTTGACAAAGGCGCCGATGTTGCCGGAGGCTACGATTCTGAATCGTTTCAACAGGCGCTCACGCAGACAAGCCACGCGTGGAAAATTGATCTGCGCGGTGAAACTCTTTTTTTCGGTCAGGCCGAGGGCACTCTCACGGGCGGATGTCTCACGCTCGTCGAAGCCACGCTCGGCACGCCCTGGGAAGTTCAAACCAGCGGCACGATTTTGCTTCTCGAAGATCGCGGAATGAAGCCATACCAAATCGATCGCGCGTTGACACACTTGCGACAGGCTGGAAAATTCAAGGGCGTGCGCGCAATGGTCTTGGGAGAATTTCCAGAATGCGAAGTGCCGCAGGGCAACACGTCAGTGCGCGACGTGTTTGAAAGAATCGTCGAGCCGCTGAAGATTCCCGTCGTGTGGGGAGCGCCCGTCGGCCACACGCCACGCGCTATGCTCACGATCCCGCTGGGGATCAAGGCCCGCCTCGTCGCCCACGGCAGCGGTCGCCTGGAAATTCTCGAACCCGCATGCGCCAACGCGCAGCATCACGAGACGAAGCGAGGAGACAAGTCACGACGCTCCTGAAGCAAACTCTCCGGCACATTCATTTGCTCGGAATCGGCGGCGCGGCCATGGCTCCGGTGGCGGGCATGTTGAAGGAGCGCGGCTACACAGTGACGGGCTCCGACACGGGCGTGTACCCCCCAGCGTCCACGCTGCTTTCCGCATTGAAGATTCCTTGGACCGAAGGTTTTCGCCCGGAAAATTTGAAGCCCACTCCCGATTTGGTTGTCGTCGGCAACGCAATTTCTCGCGGCAATCCAGAACTCGAGGCCGCGCTCGACGAAAAGATTCCATACTGGTCGATGCCGCAGACACTCGAAGAACTATTTTTGCCGGGCCACACTTCAATCGTGATTGCCGGAACACACGGCAAAACCACCACCACCGCGATGCTTTCCTGGATTTTTCATGTCGCAAACCGCCGCCCGGATTTTCTTGTCGGCGGAGTGGTTCCGAATTTCGGTGACAAAAGCTATGGACTCGGCGGCGGCGACGAATTCATCATCGAAGGTGATGAATACGATTCCGCGTATTTCGATAAAGCGCCCAAGTTCCTGCATTATCATCCCGACGAATTGATTTTGACTTCGCTCGAATTCGATCACGCGGACATCTACTCCGATTTGGCAGCGATCGAATTGCAATTTCGGCGCCTTGTGAATCTGGTGCCGCGCCGTGGCAGAATTCTGGTGTGGGGCGAAGCGCCGAACCTCGTGGCCTGCACGTCGAAAGCATTCTGCACCGTCGAAAAATACGGACTCACGCCTGAGATGGACTGGTACGCGGGCGATATTGAATGGCGTGAAGGCATGACGCATTTCCGCGTGGCCTATCACGGCGAGGAAGTGGCGCGCATTCGTATGCCCCTCGCCGGCCGTCACAATGTGATGAACGCGCTGGCGTGCGTCGCGATGTCGTTCGCGCGCGGAGTCGAATGCGAAGCGATGGAAGTCGCGCTCGCGAAATTTCAGGGTGTGCGCCGCCGCATGGACATCAAAGGCGAAGTCGGCGGCGTGCTGGTGGTTGAGGATTTTGCACATCATCCCACCGCCATTCGCGCGACGATTGAAGCCACGCGTTCGCGCTGGCCCCAACGCAAGCTCTGGGTCGCCTTCGAGCCGCGCTCAAACACCATGCGCCGCCGCATTTTTCAGGATGATCTTGCCTCGGCGCTCTCGATGGCGGATGGCGCGGTCCTCGGTGCCGTTAATCGCGCTCAGCTTTTATCGGACGAGGAACGTCTCGATCCTGAAGAAGTTACCGCAGCGATCCGCAAACTCGGCAAGCCCGCGCGCGCTTTTGCGTCCGCTGGAGAAATCGCGGAATTTCTAGCCGCGCAGCTTGTCTCGGGCGATCTTGTGCTCGTCATGTCGAATGGGAGCTTCGACGGCCTCTGCGGCCGCTTGCTTGAAATCCTGGGGAAGGGAACTGTGGCGCACAAATCGTGAACAATACCTACAGACCAACATCCAGATCGTTTCTGGCATTTGTCTTCGTCTTCGCGACATTGTTCGTGCCGCGCGACGCCACGGCCGCCATTCACTACACGATCTCCCTCGCCCACCCCGAAGAGCACAGCTTTCACGTCACCATGCAAGTGCCAAACGCTGGCCACGAACTCATCGTTGCCATGCCCGCGTGGAACGCCACGTATGACATTCGCGATTTCGCGTATCACGTCACCGACGTAGAAGCTCACGACCCAGGCGGTGCGCCGCTCTCTGTGGTTAAGCTCGACAAGCAAACGTGGCGTATCACAGGAGCTTCGAACACCAATTCGCAGCGTGCTTTAGGCACGGTTACAATTCAGTATGCAGATTATTGGGACGAGCCGGGCCCATTCAGCTCCCAACTTAATTTTCGCCACGCATTTCTGAATCTAGCCGAAGTGCTTTTCTACGTTCCTTCGCGTCGCGCGGAAGAAGCTGAAGTCCATTATTCCGATGTGCCGGAAAACTGGCGCATCGCGGAAGAATTACCGGCAGGGAAGCCCGCGGAAACTTTCGTCGCGCCAAGCTATGACGCGCTCGTCGACGCGCCCGCTGAAATCGGCGCATTCCGCGATTTCCAATTCGATGCCAATGGCGCGCATTTTCGCGTTGTCGTTGACGGCAAGGATTGGGATCAGCAAAACCTTGGCGAAACGTTACGCAAAATAGTTTCTTATGAAACAAAAATGATGCGCGATGTGCCATTCCGCGAGTACACGTTCATTTTTCATTTTGGCCCTTACGGTGAAGCCGGCGGCGGTGGAATGGAGCACGCAAATTGCACAGCCATCGCCGTGCCTTCGGGCGACATGGCCGCAAACGTCGCCGCGCACGAGTTTTTTCACCTGTGGAACGTAAAACGCATTCGCCCGCAAACTCTCCAGCCCGTGGATTTCACCAAGGAAATGTGGACGCGCGCATTGTGGTTCGCCGAAGGCGTCACCAGCACGTACGCTGCATACACCATGGTGCGCACGGGGCTATGGAGTCACGAACAGTTCTACGGCGATCTCGCGCGGCAATTCACCACGCTCGATGCACGCCCCGCGCATCACTGGCAAAGCGCCGAGGAATCCAGCCTCGATACCTGGCTCGACAAATACGATTACTACGATCGCCCCGAAGTCAGCATTTCGTATTACAACAAAGGCCAGATCCTCGGCGTGCTGCTCGATCTCGAAATTCGTGACGCCACCGACAATCGCAAATCCCTCGACGACGTTTTGCGCGCCATGGATGACGACTACGCGCATCGCAATCGTTTCTACAACGACAGCGCAGGTGTCGAGCAGGAAGCGGAGAAAGTCTCAGGCCGAAGCTTGAAGGATTTCTTTGCGAAATACGTCGCGGGCACGGACGACATACCGTACGACGACTTCCTTCGAATTGCTGGTCTCACTGTTACAAAGCAGCAGCAGTCGATTGCCGATTTTGGATTTGAAGTGTCGCGTGCTCGCACTGGACCGCTTCAAGTCGCCGCGGTCACTGCCGGCAGTGAAGCGCAGCAGGCTGGATTGCAAGCCGGCGATTTTCTGCTGAAACTCGACGGCCAACCGTTCCCGCGATTCACGCAGCGATGGCTCTTCTCGCACGCGCCGGGCGACAAAGTGAAATTGCAAATCGAACGCAATGCGAGCCAGCGCGAAATCTCATTAACTCTGGGCCAGCAGACAATACAGAGCTATTCCATTTCCGAAATGCCCGCCGCGAGTGCAAAACAAAAACGAATTCGTGACGGAATTTTGAGCGGCACGACCGATTAGCGCCATGCGCATACTCGCAATCGCCGGAAAGCATCAAATCCGCCATCTGCGTGCGCAATGATTCGCACCCTTGCTGCCGTGACGTTCCTCGGACTCTATGTAGTTTTCGTTGGCCTGCCCGTCATCGCCTATTCCTTGCTCAGCCACACCAGCGATTTTCTCTTTCGCGCCGGCAAATGGGGCATTGGCGTTTCCATGAGGCTCGCCGGAGTGCGCGTGCGAACCGAAGGACTCGAGAATATTCCTGCGGGTGTTTGTATATTCGCGGCGAATCACGTAAGCAATTTGGATCCTCCCGCGGCGCTGATTGGCATTCCGCGAAGAGTTTCATTTTTAGCTAAGCGCGAAGTTTTCCACGTCCCGATTGTCAAAACGGCCTTGCGCTTGGGAAAAATCGTCGCGGTCGACCGCAGCGACCGCGAATCCGCCGTCGCCAGCATCGATGAAGCCGTTCAGTATCTCAACCAGGGAATTTCGTTCGTGGTTTTCCCCGAGGGCACGCGCAGCAAGGACGGCCAATTGAAGCCCTTCAAAAAAGGAACATTTGTAATGGCCATTCAGGGACGCGTTCCGGTCGTCCCTGTATCGATACTCGGAAGCCGCGAGCGCATGCCCAAGGGAACGCTCGCAACAGTGCCGGGCGAAATTCTGATTCGTTTCGCCCCGCCTGTCGATAGCACTGCGTATACGATGGAGCAGCGTGAGACATTGTTGGCGCGTGTGCAGGAAGCGGTCGCGGCCGGACTCAACGCCCCACGCTAATTGCAAATGTCGCATCGCTGCATGTAGGTCGGAATTTGATCTCCATGAATTCGGGAGAATTGTTAGGTGGCACGGTTCTCGAAAATTTCGAGGCGAGAGTTGTTAAGAGCCATAGGCACCGCGGCCGCGTGCGCCCCTCTTAGTCCGCGCGGTGCGTTTGCACAGTCGCCATCTTCCGTTAAGTTCGTCGACATCGCACAATCCGCCGGAATCGATTTTCGTCACGATAACGCCGCATCCTCCGAAAAATACTTGATCGAAACCATGGGTTCGGGTTGCGGCTGGATCGACTACGACCAGGATGGACTGCTCGATTTATATTTGGCGAATGGCGCCGCGACGCGTCTTTACAAACCCGCGCACCCATTGCGCAGCGCGCTCTATCGCAACAACGGAGACGGTACCTTTACCGACGTTACGGTGAGAGCCGGAGTGGGCGCGGAAGGTTTGTTCGGCATGGGCGTCGCCGTCGGCGATTACGACAACGACGGATATCCGGATTTGCTCGTCCTCGGGTACGGGCGCTGCATTCTTTACCACAATAATGGTAATGGCACGTTCACGGACGTCACTGCTCGCGCCGGAGTGGAAAATGCAGGCCGCTGGGCGTCCAGCGCCGCGTGGTTTGATTATGACAATGACGGCCACCTCGATCTGCTGATTGCGAATTACATTGACTGGTCGCCTGACCGCAATTTCTGGTGCGGCGACCACGGTCCAGGCATGCGCAGTTACTGCCATCCGGACGATTACAACGGCGAAGCGCCAACGCTCTTTCACAATAATGGTGACGGAACGTTCACGGATGTCAGCAAACAATCCGGAGTTGGACTGAAACCTGGCAACGGCCTCGGAGTCGTCACTTTCGATTATGACAATGACGGCTGGCAGGACATTTTCATCGCCAACGACTCCATGGCCAATTTTCTTTTTCACAATAACCGCGACGGGACTTTCCGCGAAGTGGGATATTTAGCGGGTGTTGCGGTGAGTGCTGACGGATTGCCGGAAGCCGGCATGGGGACCGATGCGGCGGACACGACAGAGAAGGGCCGCATGGACCTCATCGTCACCCACCTCGACAGCCAACTCGCGCGCCTCTATCAAAATATGGGCGACGGGACTTTCGATGACGCCACGCTGCGCAGTGGTCTGGGTTATGCCACTTTCCACATGAGCGGATTCGGCGCGCGATTCATGGATTATGACAATGACGGCGCGCCGGATATTTTTATGGCCAATGGCCACGTGCTGGACAACATTCAGCGCTACAACGCGAGCGTTCACTACGCTGAGCCGAAACTCATGTTCCGTAATCTGGGACGCGGGACTTTCCAGAACGTGAGTGAAGAGCTTGGCCGTGATTTTCAACTTCAACGCGTCAGCCGCGGCGCCGCAATCGGCGATTTCGACAATGATGGTGATCTGGATATTTTGGTGAACAACAATGGCGAGCGGCCGCAATTACTTCGAAACGACGGTGGCAACGCGAATCACTGGTTGGAAATTCTTCTCATCGGCAGCCGTTCAAATCGTGACGCAGTGGGCGCGCGCGTGAAACTCTCCGCGGGCGATCTTGTTCTGTACGAGCAGCGGAAGGGAGGAATGAGTTACCAATCGGCGCACGACCCGCGGCTTCATTTTGGCCTGGGAAAATATTCGTTCGTGGACGCACTCGAGGTTCTTTGGCCAAGCGGCGCCGTGACGAAGTTGTCAGGAATCCAAGCTGACCGAATCATTGCCATCGAGGAAGGGAAGGGTCTAGTCGAACGAAAATTTCCCCGGGTCGTCCAACGTTGAGATTACGGCCGGCGCGGCGCTTGTCCCGTTGAGATGTAACCCGCCTTCTGTCCAGGCGCGCCCGATTTGTATTTTGCCGCTTGTTCCTGATTCAACTCGGCGAGCGCCGCTAGCATACGCTTTGCTGCCTCGGCATCGCCCTTTCGCCGATAGGCAATCGCCAGATGCGAGTAGACGGACGCGTCGTCTGGCGCGAGTTTCCGCGCCACCTCCAAGTCCGCGATCGCATCGTCCACGCGGCCTGCCATCAAATACAGTTCACCGAGCGCAGCTCTCGACTCAGCATAGTTCGGCCGCTCGGCCACGGATTTTTCCAGCGCCGCTTGCGCCTCTCGAAATTCTGGCTCCGCCGCACTGACGCCCGATTGTACGACCGCTTTCCCGAAGATCGTCAGCAGAATATAGTTGCCGTGGCCTCCTTTTATCCCTTCGCGCGCAACTCGCACTGCCCCTGGAATGTTTCCGTCTAGCAGCGCCTTCTGCCCTGCTGCCATATAAAAGATATCGCTCCCCGGAGAAAGTTTGCTGGCAAGATCGAAGTCCGCCGTGGCCGGATCAGATTCGTTTTCAAACGAAAAAAACACGCCGCGTTCGTAATGCAACCGCGACGAATTCGGAAGATGTCGTAGTCCAATATTCAAGACGTCGAGCCCGAGGTCGTAGGCCTGACGGTCCATGCACTCCTCCGCCACGAGCATATAAAGTTTCTCGTCCTCGGGAGTTTGCTTAACGGCCTGCTGGAAGGCTCTGAATGCTTCCTTGTCCTGTCCCGTCCCGACATACGCTTGCGCCAGCAGACTGTTGACGGCCGCAGTGTCATGCCCGTTGGCTTTCAGTGTGCTGAAAACATGAATCGCGCGACCGAATTGCTCGGTCCCCACGTAGCACAACGCAAGATTGAAATTCACCGCATACTCGTCCGAGACGTGGCCCTGCGCCGCCAGAAAATGCGGAATCGCTTCGGAGAAATGCCCCTGCTGCGTTAACGCGATTCCTGTTTGCAGGTCTCTTTCCGCGTCTGAAGATGCACTCGAATGGCTACGCGCCTGAATTTCCGTCGCGTCGGCCCAGAGTGGAATCTTGGCCCTCGCAGCGCAGGAACAAGGAATGGCCGCAAGGGCGGCGACGGCTGGGAAGCGCGCGATTACGCGCCAAAAATGCCGATAAGCCATGCTTGATCCTAAACGAATAGGCACCCGGGCCATCCTTAAAACTAATGCGCGCTTGGTGCCTTTTCGCCCCGAGAGGGACCCTCAAATCCTCGCCATTCTACCAGTTTTGGTCCGAATCGGGCCGCTGTGAAAGTTACGTGAAATTTTAGGCTTGACAACTAATACAAATACATTATACAAAGCGCCCATTAGAACGGGTCGTGCTCAGACGGGGTGGGTAGCATGAGTAAACGTTTACTTATGAGGCCATCGGCCGGACTTCACCGAATGCATCCGAGAATCCACGGATGCAATCGACAGCTCGGTCAAGTTTCTCTCCCCGCTGCTAGCCTTCCTCAGAGCAGTTCTTCCGCCGCATCTCAAACGAAATTCCACAGCAAATTCGGCAGCGCGGTTCGCCACGCAATCATAGACAAATTAATGTTTCGTTATTTTAGAAAACGCTTTCTTCGAAGTGGAAATGCAATTCACTCGCGAACGAAAACTGAAATCGCGTTCTTCGGAACGCGGACAAAGCTTGGACATGTCAAAGGAGGCAGTATGTCGCGGAGTTTTTCTCGCGCTTTGATTGGCAGCATGGCGGCCTGTTTGTTGTCGTTCTTCGCGCTCAGCGCGCCCTCAGCCCGGGCGCAAAATGGCGGTTACGGCACCCTGAACGTCACGGTCGTTGACGAGAGCGGCGCAGTTGTGCCGGACGCACAACTGACGCTCCTCGATACCGCGACGGGCGACACTCGAAAAGCGGCCACGAGGCGTGAAGGTACCTACACGTTTGTGGCGTTGCCGCTCGGCATTTACAAACTGACCGTCTCGAAGGACAACTTTCAGACTCAAGTTTTCGATTCCGTTGTGATCCAGGGAGGGCAGGTTACGGCTTTGAAGGCGCTGGTGAAAGTTGGCGCGGCGTCCCAAGAAGTGGTGGTGAGCGGCAGTGCAACGCCCATTATCGACCCGACCTCGAACGCCATCGCCACGACGATAGATACCAAGCAGATTCAAGACTTGCCACTGGGTGGCCGAGACATCAGCCAGTTGGCTTTCCTAACACCTGGATATAGCGGCACACCTGGGTTTGGCACATGGAATGGTCTTCCGATGATTGCCCAGGGAAATACGATTGATGGAGTGGTTTCCTCGACCAGCCGTATGAAATTCGCGGGCAACACGACACCGGGACTGGAGGCTCGCGTTGAGGACATTCAAGAGATGACCGTACAGACCAGTCAGGTCGATCTCAGCCAGGCTCTCGGCGGTTCTTCAATGCAAAGCAGTTTTGTCACCCGCCGAGGCACTAACGCATATCACGGGGAAGCGTACGAAGATTTTCGCAATTCATGGCTGAATGCCAATAGCTGGGAGAACAAACTGACTGGTCAGCCCAGACCCCATCTGATCTTGAATGACTTCGGGGGTAGCGTGGGAGGACCGATTCTCAAGAACAAGCTCTTCTTTTACGGCAGCTTTGCCATGTCGAAGCAGCCTGGTGGCTTCGTAACCAGCAACGTGTTTCTCTCTCAGAATGCGCAGAACGGGATTTACACGTTTCAAGCACCAAATAGCTCAAGAACTCTCAATTTGTTTACTACGGTTGCCCAACCGAACGGCTTGCCAGCTGCGCCGACTGCGACCTATTTGGCAGAGCAAGCGGCGATCAACACTGCGGTAACGAGCGGGGGCGCTACAATTTCGACGACGGGTGACCCGAATCTTGAGCAAGTTAATTGGCTGGTATTGTCGCCGATCACTACGTATTTTCCAGCGATCCGCCTGGACTATAACATTTCAGCCAAAGTACGGTTGAACTTTGCTTTCGAGGACACGAAACAAAACCAGCCGAACGGCGCTGCCCCTCTATTCCCAGGGACGGCGTTCGCGAACCAGGCCGCGTCGAACACAAACAACAACTACACGACTTCGTTGGGCGTGGACTGGACGATTTCGCCAACCCTGCTGAACCAGTTCCGGGGCGGCTACTTCTACAACTGGTACGCCTACGCCTATGGCGCAAAGCCTCTTTGGGACACACAGCCGCAGGTAAGCTGGGCCCTGGGGAATTCCGGCACGGGGTTTAACCTGCCTGTTTCGACTTACTACCCGATCTTTAATGCGAGCGACAATGCGACCTGGCAACACAGCGCGCACACGGTTACGTTCGGCTTTTCCTTTTACCGTGAGCAGGATCATTACTGGAATCCACCCGACGGAATTCAAAACGTCTCTTTGGGACTTGTAAATGGCGACCCAGCATACGGTGATTTTCAAAATTATTTTGCGGGCATTTGCCCTTCAAACTCTTGTAGCAGTGATCGCGGCGAGGCGGAGAACTTGTATGCCACACTGGTAGGAAGAGTCTCCAGCGTCACCCCGATTGGTAGCGGCTTTCCGTACCAACCATCAACGGGCCAGTACGCGAATACACCGGGGACGGCTTACAACCTCGACGAGCTCCAAAAGTCGTGGGGTCTTTACGCGCAGGACTCCTTCCGCCTGAAACCGACGTTGACGTTGAATTACGGGCTTCGCTGGGACTTCACGGGTGACGACTACGACCTAACGAAGGCCTACCATGGAGACAATGCTGCGGAGATGTATGGCCCCTCGGGAGTCAACAATCTATTTAAACCCGGCGTCCTTACGGGGATCGCGAACCCGCAATACGTTGCCAGCAGCCACCAATACAATCCATGGAATGTGAGTCCTCAGCCAACAATCGGTCTGGCATGGAATCCGAATTACTCGGAAGGGATTCTTGGCAAGCTGATGGGCGGAGGCAATACCGTCATCCGCGCAGGTTTTGATATCAAGCGCTTCACCGAGCCCTATCAGTATTTCTGGAATAACGCCACGAATCATGGTCTCGGGTTTTTCCAGTATTTCTCCTATCAGGCGGCTCCCGGCGGGGGAGCCGGATCGTTCGCGCCCGGTAGCCTGACGTTTAACGGCGGCACGTATCCGGCGAGCGTGTTCCTACTTTCTCCGCCCGCTTACGCAGCATCGATTCCTCAGTCCGACTATACATGGAGCTACTACTGGGGAGCCGCTGGATTTGATCCCAACATCAAGCAGCCTTACGTGCAGGAATGGAACTTTGGAATTCAGAGACAATTCGGCCATAGCAACGTGCTCGAAATTCGTTACATGGGGCACCGCAGCGTGCACCAATGGATTAACGTCGATACGAATGAAGTCAATATCTTTGAGAATGGCTTCCTAAATGAATTCAAGAATGCCCAGACGAACCTGGCGATTAACCAGGCGAACGGAATAAATTCATTCGCCAACAACGGCTTTGCTGGACAGCAAGCGTTGCCAATTTTCAATACGGCATTCGCTGGCGAGGCATCGGGTGGCGCGGGCGTGCCGTTCGTCGACTATGGAACTAACGGCGGGTTCTACACGCTGATTCAGCAGGGCCAGGCGGGGCAAGCCGCCGCGCAGCTTGCGAAGCCGTTTGGAAGCGCGCCGTATATCTGCAATCTGGTGGGTTCCTCCATCAGCAACTGCGCCACGCAATACGGTTTCACGTCCCCGGGCGCCTACCCGCTTAATTTCTTCCAGACAAATCCATACGCGGCTTCCTGTAACTTCTGCTCGACGCAGAGCTACATGACGGCGGGCGGATACGGGAATTACCACGCTCTCCTGGTGGACTTCCGCGAGAGGCCCTGGCACGGCATGCAATTCGATGCGAATTACACGTGGAGTCATACGCTGGGATTGCAGCCGGACAATCAGTGGCTTGGGACGGTTCCTGAATTCACCATCCGTAACTTGCGGCTGGGGTATGGCCCGACGCTTTTCGACCTGCGACAGGTCGTCCATGCCAGCGGGACCTATGACCTTCCCTTTGGAAACGGGAAGGCGTTTCTCAACCACACGGGTGTGATCAATCAGATCGTTGGTGGCTGGACGTTGGGGACGATCTTCACTTACGAGACCGGGTTTCCGTTCCAAGTGACTGGGGGAAACAACACGTTTAACGATTACGGAGACGGAGGGTTGGTTTTCAATGGCATCACACGGTCGCAATTGCAAAGCGACGTTGGGGTCTACACGCCGCCGCCTGTTTGTGGGCCGAGCCTCAATCAGCCGTGTGCATTCAAGTGGGTTTTCAAACCGTCGGTTCTCGCAGCCGCCAATCCAACGTTTACGTCTCCGACAAACTGCACCACGTTTCTAATCGGCGTATGCCAGAACCTTGTTCCGGGTACTTTCACCGGGGATCCGTGGCTCTATGGGCCGCATCTGTGGAACGATGATCTTTCAGTTACGAAGGCGTTCCCCATCACCGAGCGCGTTCACTTCATTTTCCAGGGCGAGTTCCTGAATGTGTTCAACCACCCAAACTGGGCTAACCCCGGTATGCAGCCATTCTATACAGGGGGCAGTTACACTCAGGGCAACAACTTTGGGGAAGCGGGGGTGAGCGGCATGAATGGTCCTCGCCAGATCGAATTTCGTGCGAGGCTTGACTTCTAGGCCCTTCGTTTTGTAAATCTGCTCGCTGTGCATCCACCGGGTGATAGCATCCGGTGGATGCATGGGAGCTCTCGCAACGCGATGTTTCTAGCTTAACCTGCATCAGATTTTTTTCGCTGCTCGCGACCGCAAAGGTATAAACGTGAAAGCGAAGGTTCCTGGCCCAATTTTTCGCCGCAACTTGCGTTGTTGTCGTCCTGATAGTTCTTCTCGTATCCAACAACGATGACTCCGATCCTGGCCCTGGCCGTCCCATCACGCCTCGTAAAGCTCGCACCCGTCGACTTGGTCATCATCGTTTTCTATTTCGCGCTCGTCTTGGCCATCGGGTTTTATCTCAAGCGGCGCGCGAGCACAGGAGAGGATTTCTTCCTTGCCGGGCGCGAGATGACAGCCTGGATCGCCGGTCTGAGTTTTCTCTCGGCGAATCTCGGCGCGCTGGAATTGATGGGCTGGGCTTCTTCGGCCTACGAATACGGCATTTTAGCCACTCACGCTTACTGGATTGCCGCCATCCCCGCCATGCTTTTCCTCGGCGTCTTCATGATGCCGTTCTACTACATTTCCAAGACGCACTCGGTTCCCGGCTATCTGAAGCTGCGATTCGGCGAATCGAGCCGCAGTCTTTCGGCGATTTCTTTTGCTTTTATGACCGTCTTGATGAGCGGCATCAACATGTATTCCATGGCCCTGGTGCTCAAGATTGTTTTGGGCTGGAACATGAACTTCAGCATCTGGATTTCCGCGCTCACGGTTGGGATTTACGTGGCGCTGGGCGGTTTGCGATCGGCGATTTTCAACGAAGTGCTCCAATTCGTTCTCATTTGGGCCGGCGCGCTCCTCATACCCATTCTCGGATTAATTGAAGCCGGTGGCTGGGGCCCTCTGAAAGCGCAAATCATCCACAATACATCCGTCGAATACGTTCACCTGTGGCGCTACCTGGGTTCGTTCAGCACAAATCCCGAGGGCATCCATTGGACGGGCGTGCTGTTCGGACAGGGTCTTGTCATTTCGTTCGGTTACTGGACCACGGACTTCCTCGTCGTGCAACGCTTGCTCGCAGCGAAAGATCTCCGGTCAGCCAAGATGGCGCCAATCATTGGCGCGGCGTTCAAAATGTTCGTACCGTTCATCGTTATCTTGCCCGGCCTGCTGGCGCTGGCTGTTCTGCCATTCAAATTAACGGGCGCAAGCGTGGCGGCTGCCACTGGAGGGCATAGCTACAACGAGGTGCTGCCCTTGATGCTCGCTCGCTATTGTGGGCCGGGTTTGCTGGGCTTGGGAGTCACAGCGCTGATTGCCGGGTTCATGTCCGGGATGGCCGGTAATGTGAGCGCGTTCTCCACGGTTTGGACGTACGACATCTATCGTGCGCTAATCAGAAAAGATGCATCGGACGCGCACTACGTCTCGATGGGGCGATGGTGCACGATCCTCGGAGTCTTGATCAGTATTGGTACAGCCTATTTCGTGATGCAATTCTTCAGCATCATGGATTACGTACAGGCGCTATTCAGCATATTTATCGCGCCGCTGTTTGGCACGGTGATTCTGGGAATGTTTTGGAAACGCGCCACGGCAGCGGGCGGCTTCTGGGGCTTGCTCACTGGCACCGTGTCCGCAGCGGCGATGTTTGCATGGATCGAAGTCAATCCCGCGGCGGTTCGTTACGTCGCGCTTTCCAGTCACGCCAGTCCCATGGCCGCGGACATGTACCGCGCGCTATGGTCATGGATCGTCTGCGTTGTAGTTACAATTGCGGTCAGCCTGTTCACGCGCCCAAAGCCAGTCGCCGCGCTGAACGGCCTCGTCTACGGCGAAACCGACATACCTTCCGAAGGGAACGTCGCGTTTTATCACCGGCCCGCATTCTGGGCCGTGATCGTCGGGATCGTATTCGTGGCCCTGAACATCATTTTCTGGTGAGGCGATGGAATCGAAGGACTCAATTTCGATCTGGTTCTTTATCGGAATATCGCTGCTTGTCAACGGCGTGCTGATTCTCGGGGCAGGAATTTACGAGCTCGTGCATCCGCCCGAGAATCCAGTCGTGCTTTTTCGCCTTCACGCAAGCATATGGTGGGGGGCGCTGCTGCTGATTACGGGAGTGTTTTATTGTTATCACTTTTTGCCGCGACGTGCTTCGCGAAAGTAGCGAACAAGTTTGGAAGAACATGCCCAACCGCTGCTCCGAAAACCTGCGTAAATGGCGGGCGTGGTGGGTCAGTTTGAATTTTCTTGATCGTGACACAAAGAGTGCGTCGTCGTTTTCTTGACACCGGCCATGCATTGTTCTACCTTGTCATTCAAGAAAACGTTTTCTCGGATTTTAAGCGGCATCGAATGTATCGATTAGACCAAAGGCGAGGTGGATATCCATGAGCACTCGGAAGCGAATTTCGCGGCGCCAATTCGTGTCTGGAGCGCTTTCGGCGGCGGCCGTCGCTTGCGTGCCGCGAGTTGTCTCGGGGCGCACGCCTGGCGCCCTTGCCGACCTTCTCCAAGCCCCGGCGCGCTTCCGTTTCGGGCAGGAGCGCATCGACTTCCTTGTCCGTCCCTTTCCTATGGAGCAGGTGCGCCTGCTTGACGGTCCATTCCTGCAAGCCGCCAAAACCAACCAGGAATATCTGAATTCTCTCCCCGAAGATCGCCTGGTCCACAATTTTCGCGTCACGGCTGGACTGCCAAGCTCAGCAGAGCCTCTAGGCGGCTGGGAAGCCCCCAACGTCGAGCTTCGCGGCCATTTCACGGGCCATTTCCTCTCGGCGGTCGGGTTGACGTACGCGAGCACCGGCGACGCGGCTCTGAAAGCCAAGGGTGACGCCATTGTCGCCGACCTGGCGAAGTGCCAGGAAAAGTTTGGCAACGGATACCTCAGTGCGTTCCCGCAGAGTTTTTTCGACCGCCTACGCGATGGCAACGGCGTCTGGGCGCCGTTTTACACCCTGCATAAGATCATGGCAGGGAACCTGGACATGTACACCTACTGCCACAACGAGCAGGCCCTGGCCGTGGCGGAAGGCATGGCTCGCTGGATAGGACACTGGACCACCGGCATCAGCGACGCGCACATGCAGCGCATCCTCCAGACGGAGTTCGGCGGAATGAACGAAGTTCTCTTCAACCTTGCCGCCGTCACGGGGAAGGGTCAGTATTTCGGAATCGGGCGCCGCTTCGAGAAACCCGCCTTCTTCGACCCTCTCGCCGGCCATCGGGACGAACTCAAGGGACTCCACGTCAACACGCATATTCCGCAAGTGATCGGAGCCGCTCGCCGTTACGAACTGACCGGCGAACCCTTTTACCACGAAGTCGCGAAATACTTCTGGGACGAAGTCACCGAAGAACGCAGCTACGCGACCGGCGGCACAAGCAACGGCGAAGGCTGGCGCACCGATCCCGGCGATCTGTCTACGGAACTGAGCGTTTCATCCGAGGAATGCTGCTGCGGGTACAACATGTTGAAGTTGACGCGCCACCTTCACCAGTGGACTGCCGACCCGCGTTACATGGATTATTACGAGCGCACTCTCTTCAATTCGCGCCTCGGCACCCAGCACCCTGACAACGGCTTAAAAATGTACTATCTCCCGCTTGAAACCGGATACTGGAAGTTTTTCAACTCGAAATTCAATTCTTTCTGGTGTTGCACGGGAACGGGCGCCGAAGAGTTTTCGAAATTCGGAGACTCGATTTACTTCCGGAACGACCATGCCGCTTTTGTGAACTTGTTCATCGCCTCGGAAGTTCGCTGGCCGGAAAAGGGGCTCACCATCCGTCAGGATACGCATTTCCCGGAGCAGGAAGGCACGACCCTTACAGTGAAGGCAAGCGCTCCGGTGGACGCGGGCATCAATATACGCATACCGAGTTGGGCGGACGGCGGCTCAGTGACACTGAATGGCAAGCCTCTGCCCACGTTCGCCAGTCCGGGAAGCTACCTGGAGATCAACCGCACCTGGGCGGATGGCGACCGTCTTGAAGTGAAACTCCCCATGCGCCTCCATGCCGAAGGACTGCTCGGTGACCCCACGCAGCAAGCGGTATTGTACGGCCCGATGGTGCTCGCTGGCCGCCTGGGTCAGGATGGGCTCACGGAGCAGATGCAGTACGATCGCGACACTGGCCCAACCGAGCTTGCGCCTCGCGGCAGGCCACAAGGGACGATGGCCGTTGACCTGAAATGGACCGACAATGTTGAATCTGCTCAGTGGGTCGAACCGGTGAAGGGTCAGCCGCTCACTTTCCAATCTGTCGGGCAGGGAAGCGCCGCCACCACGCTGATTCCCTTGCATCGCGTCTTCGGCGAGAGGTATGGTGTGTACTGGAAGGTCAATAAATCCGGACCTAGAATGGGCTGATTGTGCTTCCGTCCTTCGGTTTCCTTTGCGGAGAGCAACGTTGAGCATTCACGAAGTCGCCAGGCGCGCTAGAGTCTCCATTGCCACGGTTTCGCGCACGATAAATGGAGTTTCTACCGTTACGCCTCAACTTTCCCGGCGCGTTTGGCGGGTCATCGAGGAACTCGGTTATTATCCGAATACGCAGGCGCGTTCGCTGGTTTCCGGCCGCAGCCGCATTTTCGGTTTGATTGTTTCAGAGATCACCAATCCATTCTTTCCTGAAATCGTCCAGGGATTCGAAGACATCGCCGTTCAGAACAACTACGAAATCCTCACCACTTCCACCGTCCACGATCCTAAGCGAATCGCGTTGTCCGTTCGCCGCATGATCGAGCGCCGCGTCGAAGGCGTTGCCATTGTGACGTTCGGCATGGAAGAAGCGCTCTTCGACGATTTGAAATCTCGCAAGATTCCCCTCGTCTTCATCGATGTCGGCCCGCCGCTTCCTCGCATCAGCAATATTCGCATTGACTATCAGCATGGTATTCGTGAGGCTGTTCAGCATCTCGCGGCGCTTTGCCATGAACGTATCGCATTTATTTCCGGCCCGTTGATTTTGAAGTCGGCCATGGCTCGACAGCGCGCTTTCATCGAATCCATGGAGGAAATCGGCCTCCCGGTGGATCCGAATCTCCTGATCGAAGGCGATCACACCATGGAGGGCGGCATAAAGGCGCTGAAGAAGATATTGAATTTTCCCAAGCGTCCAACGGCCGTCATTTGCTCGAACGACATGACCGCCATCGGCGTGATGCGCCAGAGTTACGAGGAAGGTGTTCACATTCCGCGCGATTTGTCTCTCGTTGGTTTCGACGACATTCGTCTCGCTCAATTCATGATTCCGCCGCTGACGTCCGTAAAAATGTCGCAAACAGAAATCGCCAGGATGGCTTTCAACGCGCTCCTCTCCGAAGTGCAACGGGACATTCCGTCGCCGAATGGCACCGAATACGTCTTGCGTACAAGTCTGGTCCTTCGCGATTCCACGGCCATGGCGCCGACGGGTGGTCGGAAGAAGGTAGCTATTCTTAAGAAGTCGGCGGAATAAGGGCCACATGCTGCTTGAAAGTCTCCGGCGCGAAGTGCTCGAAGCCAATCTCGAATTGGTTCGCCGGGGTTTGGTTCTCTACACCTTTGGCAATGCGAGCGGAGTAGATCGCGACAACGGCTTGGTTGTCATTAAGCCCAGCGGCGTTCCGTACGAGAAACTGAAAGCCGAAGACCTTGTCGTCACCGATCTGTCCGGAAAAATCGTCGAGGGAAAATTTCGGCCGTCATCGGACCTGCCGACTCACGTGGAACTTTACAGAAACTTTTCGGCTATTGGTGGTGTCACTCATACGCACTCTGAATTTGCGACCGCCTGGGCGCAGGCTGGCCGTCCGATTCCGTGCCTTGGAACAACGCATGCCGACTATTTTCACGGACCCGTCCCTGTGACTTCGGACCTTACGCCACAAGAGATCGCCGGAGATTACGAGAAAAATACCGGCGTCGCAATATGCCGGACGTTTGAAAAACTCGATCCGGCTGGCATTCCCGGTGTTCTCGTACGCGGCCACGGACCGTTTTGCTGGGGACCAACACCAACAATCGCGGCGCACAATTCCGTCATTCTTGAAGCGCTCGCTCGAATGGCTTATTACACAGCCGGGCTGGTTCACGAACTGCAGCCCTTGTCGTCTTCGCTTCATGACAAGCATTATTTGCGGAAGCATGGAAGCGCGGCATACTACGGGCAACCGCCCGACAAAACATGATCTTTAAGTTGTGGCTTGCGGTTTTTGGGGTTCTATTAAATTAGGCATCGCGCAAATTCTGTACAGGCGGCCGCGTAATTGAGTTGAGCAGAGGAAAGCGGGCAATCGGATTTTCCGTTCCATGAGGCGATGAATGTCTACAAGCAAAAAGATGACAATGGGTTTGATCGTGGGCAATCGGGGATTTTTCCCCGGCCACCTTGCCGAGTCCGGCCGCAAAGAAATGTTCTGCACTCTGAAGAGTGCTGGCATGGACGTGATCGCGCTCACGCCCGAACAAAGCCGATATGGCGCCGTCGAAACCTACGACGAAGCAATGCGCTGCGCTGAACTGTTCCGCGCTCACAGTGAACACATTGACGGCGTCATTGTCACTCTGCCGAATTTTGGAGACGAGCGCGCAATCGCAGACACGCTGCGCCTTTCCACTCTCCGCGTTCCCGTGCTGGTTCAAGCCACTCCGGACACGCCCTCGAAAATGTCCATCTCGTTTCGCCGCGACAGTTTTTGCGGCAAAATGTCCGCCTGCAACAATCTGATGCAATATGGCATTCCTTACTCGCTTACTTCCTCGCACACCGTCGCACCCGACTCGCCTGAATTCAAAAAGGATCTCGACTGGTTCGCCGGTGTTTGCCGCGTCGTAAAAGGTCTCAAGAACCTCCGCATCGGCAGCATTGGCGCGCGTCCCACGGCGTTCAATACCGTTCGTTACAGCGAAAAAATTCTCGAGTCGCAGGGAATCTCCGTCGAAACACTGGATCTTTCCGAAGTGATCGGCCGCATCCAGCGGATGAAAGACACGGACGACGCAGCGCAGGCGAAACTCCAGTCCATCGAAAAGTACGTCTCAACGAACGATGTGCCCAAGGCCGCTCTGCTGAAGATGGCCAAGCTGGGAACGGTGATTGACGAGTGGATGAAGCAGACCCACGTCTCCATCAGCGCCATTCAGTGCTGGACTTCAATCGAGGAAAATCTTGGCGTCGTTCCGTGCACGGTGATGAGCATGATGAGCGACGACCTCATGTCCAGCGCCTGCGAAGTGGATATTTGCGGAGTCCTTAGCATGCATGCGCTGCGCCTCGCCTCCGAATCACCCAGCGCCTTGCTCGACTGGAACAACAACTACGGCGACAATCCGGACAAAGCAGTCTGTTTTCACTGCAGCAATTTGCCCAAGCAATTTCTGAAAAACGTAAAAATGGATTACCAGGCCATCATCGCTGGTACCGTGGGCAAGGAAAACACTTTTGGCACATGCGTCGGTTTGGTCAAACCTGGCAAGATGACTTTCGCTCGCTTCTCCACCGACGACCGCGCAGGTTATGTCCGCGGCTACCTCGGTGGCGGCACATTCACTGACGATCCGCTCGAGACCTTCGGCGGCGCGGGCGTCGTTGAAATCCCGCGCATGCAGAAACTGCTGCGCTACATCTGCGAAAATGGTTTTGAGCATCACGTCGCAGCGAATTTTTCCTCCGTCGCCGGCGCCGTTCACGAAGCGGTCGCGCGTTACCTCGGATGGCAAACCTACTGGCACGGAAATTAGAGGCGGGAATAGCAATCGATGGCCATCGTAGCAGGCGTTGACTTCGGCACTTTAAGCGTTCGCGTTTCCATCGTGGACAGCGAGCGGGGAATGCTCGCGTCCGCCGTTTCTGAATATCCTCTGCACCGCAAGCGCGAAGATCCGGAGCTGGCAACGCAGTCTCACGAAGATCACATGCGCGCTCTTGTCTCCGCCACGCGCGACGCCGTGAAACAGGCGGGTATCTCCGGTGACAGCATCGAATCGATTGCGCTCGACACCACGGGCTCTTCCGTCATTCCCGTCGGTCGCGACATGACTCCGCTCGGCGAGTATTACCTTTGGTGCGATCACCGCGCAAAATCCGAAGCAGCCGAAATCACCGAAATGGCTCACCGCGAAAACCTCGAAGCCATTCGCTGGTGCGGCGGCGTTTATTCTTCCGAGTGGGGATTTGCGAAACTCCTCCACTGGCTCCGCCACAATCCAGCGAAGCGCAGCCAGTTCACCAGCGCGTTTGAACACTGCGACATGGTAGCCGCGACACTGTGGGGCGTTACCGATCCGCGCAAGGCCAAGCGCAGCATTTGCGCGATGGGTCACAAATGGCTCTGGCATTCTGACCTGGGTGGCTTGCCGTCCGAGGAATTTCTCGTCAAAGTCGACCCTCTGCTCGCGGGCGTTCGCGAAAAACTCGACGGTTCCTACGAAACTTCCGACAAAATTGCTGGCAGGTTATCGCCATCGTGGGCCGAAAAACTCGGTTTACGCGCGGGGATTCCAATTCCCGTGGGCGCGTTCGATGCTCACTGGGACGCCATCGGTGCGGGCGCTCGCGAGAAGGACATCGTGAACGTGGTTGGCACGTCCACGTGCATTATTGGAATCACCAAACAGACGCAGCTCGTGCCGGGTGTTTGCGGTGTTGTGAATGGCAGCGTGCACCCTTCTTACACCGGCATCGAAGCGGGCCTTTCCGCGACCGGCGACATTTTCGAAGCCATCGCGCGCCGCGCAAATACTTCCATCTCCGAACTAAGCCGTGGTCTCGACAAATACTCCGCTGGTCAAACAGGTCTTCTGCGCATGACCTGGGACAACGGTGACCGCACCGTCTTGGTGAACGCAAACCTCCGAGGCATGACCCTCGGTTGGAATTTGCAACACACCGCGCAAGATGAATTGTTCGCTGCCATTGAGGGAACCGCGTTTCACACTCGCGTCATACTCGACCGCATGGCGGAGCACGCTGTGCGCATCGAGCGCGTGATCAATTCGGGCGGCATTCCGCAGAATAATCCCGTGCTGAATCAAGTCTATACGAACGTCCTTCGCCGGCCCGTGTTGGTGCCGAGCCGCAAGGTCACCAGTCTTGGTTCAGCGATCTTCGCGTTCCTCGCTGCCGGAACCTTCAAGACAGTTGAAGAAGCTCAGCAAAAAATCTGCCCGCCTCACGTGGTCTACAAGCCTCAAGAAGAAACGCAAAACGTTTACAACGATCTGTACGGCTTTTACCGGCGCTTGTATTTCGATTTCGGCAGGGCAGGGAAGGACTCCACGTTCGGCGATGTGTTGCCCGCGCTGATCCGCATTGCCAAGGAGCAAACGGCCGGCGTCGAAGAGAATCCGCAGTTCCAATCGCAGTCGTTGAAAGCTTGATGTCGCAAGTCCTATGTATGCACTAATCGCGTTCGCTTGCTCGCTCACAGGAGCAATATTCGGGATGTGGATTCACATAAGATCACATCCTCCGGACGCATCTGTACGGGGCGTACTCTGGTTACGGCGAGGCCTTCGGCTCGGAACGGTATCCTCGACTGCGGTTCTGTTGATATACCTTATGATGCTGTATTTTCCGCCAGTGTCCCCATCACTATTCTGGCCACTTACCTTGTGCGCTTTGGCGGGAAATATTCTAAATCTAGTTTCCTTGGTTTCGTGTTTGCGCGAGCTCAACGGCAAAAGTCTCTTTGCTGGATTCCTTATTCTGCTAAGCCAAATACTATGGATCTTATTTGCGCTTCTAGCTATGAGTGTAGACTTCTAGCCTGCAAGTACGATTTCTTCGGACGATGCTTCCAGCGGCGCATCGGAAGCTGTTTTGCGCGCTAACTTAATTCTACGTTAGGATACCAACTGCCTTGCAAGAAGCGAAAAATTGAATCGCACAAAAACGCAGATCTCCTGCCGCGGGCTTCTATTCGACATGGACGGCGTCCTGCTCGACTCCACTCCAGCGGTCGCGCGCGTTTGGCATGGGTGGGCCGTCGAGCACGGTTTCGATCCGCGCGAAGTCGTGCGCGCCGCGCACGGTCGCCCAAGCCTTTCCACGATCCGCGATTATCTGCCGAATTCCGATCACAGCGCCGAGAATCGCGAGGTGGAAAGAAGGGAACTCGCTGACTTGGAAGGCGTCGTACCCTGGCCCGGCGCGATTGAACTCCTGCGTTCGCTCCCCATCAATCAATGGGCGATCGTGACTTCCTGCACGCGCCCGTTGGCCGAAGCGCGGCTGATTGCCGGCGGCCTCCCGCGTCCCAAGTTTTTCATTTCTTCCGACGACATCAAGAATGGAAAGCCCGCGCCCGATCCCTATCTCAAAGGCGCGCAATTGCTGGGACTGAATCCCGCGGACTGCATAGTCGTCGAAGACGTCCCCGCAGGTGTGCGCTCAGGAAAAGCTGCCGGGTGCAGGGTAATTGCCTTGTGCACAACGATGCCTGAAGCTGACTTAAGGAATGCGGGTGCTGACTGGCTCGCGCAAAATTGCGCGGCGATTTCGGTGATTGCGGCGCAAGCCACGACCGGCCGTATCGCTCTCGCTGTTGAGGAAATTGAAACAAGCGCTCCGCGCAATTAAAATACGCGCAATCACCCTCGCAATGTCATCACCGAAACTGAATGCGCGGCAAATGTCTGGCGGAAACTCCGGCCCGCTCCCGAAAACGACTTGCGTTTCGCCGTCACCTGATTTGGACTCGCAAATGTGTTCGTGGAGTCGAGAGACGCGCCATTGATCTCATAGAGGTCGCCGGAAGCCTGCGGATTAAATCCCTCAATCGCGATATCTGCCGAAACAGCGTCGGTGGGATGTCGGTTTACAACAGCGAGAGTCAGCTTCCCGTTCGCTTTGTCCGTCGTCGCCGACACATCCAGATACGGCACGTCATACGGCACCTCAGCCGCTCGCGGAAACGCGTCCGAACGAACGAGCGCATCAAGCGCGATGTCTCCGCAATAATCGGTATACAATTTGAGTGGGTAGTACGTTGTCTGCAGCACAATTCCGGTCGCGTTCGCCATAATGGGCGCAATCACATTCACCAACTGCGCCATATCCGCCAGCTTCACTGTCTGGCAATGGCGATGGAATGAGTTCAGTCCCGACGCCACCCACAGCGCGTCGCGCAAGTTGTAAACCTCTTCCAGCATGTGATTGTCGCCGCGGTGGAACCACGATCGGAACCAGATATTCCATTCGTCCACCGCAATTGCCACGCGCTCTTTTTTTCTGCTCCTCGACATCGCCGCGGTAATCACCGCGTCCAGCACTTCAATCTGTTTCTCGAAGTAATGTGCATCCTCGAATTCTTTCGTGTTGTCCGTGCTGCCGCCGTAATGATGCAGTGAAATATAATCAACAATGTCGGTAAGTTTTTCGAGGACGGGCAAATTCCATTCCACGCCGGGCCCGCCGCACGCAACAAGCTTAATTGACGGGTCGATCCACCGCATCATTTTTGCGAACTCCAAGGCGTCCGCTGCGTATTCTGCTGCATCTTTGTGCCCAGCCTGCCAGCTTCCATAAACTTCATTGCCCAGCGCCCAATACTTCACGTTGTAGGGATCCGCGTGCCCGTTCTTTCTGCGCTGATTCGCCCAGTAAGTGTTCGTCGTCGCGTTGCAGTATTCCACCCAGTCCGCCGCGTCTTGCATCGTCCCCGTGCCCATGTTCACGCAGATATATGGCTCGGCACCAAGTTTTCGGCAGTATTCGATGAACTCGTCGGTGCCAAATCGGTTCGATTCTTCTTCCTGCCACGCCGTATCCCAGCGGCGCGGACGCGCGCCTTTCGGTCCGATTCCGTCTTTCCAATTGTACCCAGATGAGAAATTTCCTCCTGGCCATCGCAACACAGAAACATGCATGCCACGCGCCGCTTCGAGCACGTCTTTGCGAAAACCGTCGCTGTCCGCGAGAGGAGAACCTTCGTCGTAAATTCCGCCGTAGATGCATCGCCCGAGATGCTCGGTGAAATTGCCGTAAATATTTCGGTCGATAACGCCAATTTTCCGGTCGAAATCAATCTTGATTCGAGCAGCAGCGCCTGCCGGAGCCGCTGACTGCTCCTGCGCCATCGAAATCGGCCACGCTCGCGTCGGCATCGCAAAGGGAATCGCCGCAGTTCCCAGCGCCGCCGTCACTCCCGCTTTTAAGAACCCGCGCCTTCCAGACTTCTCAACCGTCATTGGCAAATTCCTCCGAGCGCCGAATACGCTAACGTCCCACTGCCTGGACATGCTTTTCGAAACAGCATGTTCTATCCGTCCGAGTATTTATGCTGAAAACGTTTACTCGTCAACAGAAGAATCGCAGGCGCCATTCGCGTGACATTAGCTTTCAGGAACCCGAGCGATCGGAGCTCCAGCATCCGAAGGTCGATATGACTCGCCGTCACGCGAACAGCGGCGCCGCTAACTAAAGTATTTAGTGCATCTTGCTGGAAAGCGTATATTATATCCCGTTCCGCGCGCCCGATTTGCGTCGGCTCTTCGCTCAGCCCCGCCACTGGGTAACGGGAGATTCTCCGGGAGGCAACATTCCGTGCACGTTCGCACGTTTGCATTGCTGATTGTCGCCTTTGGCATTTCGCCTGCGACCCTCGCGCAACAATCCGTCGCGAACTCCCAATTTCAGGTTCGCTTTTCGACCGCCGGAGTCACCAGCCTTAAACACGTCCACGATAAATACGACACCGACTACATCGCTTCCGGTGAAGCTCTGGGCGACGTCGTAATTCGCTACCGCGCGCCCGGAGATCGCGACTGGAAACTAGCCTCTGCTGCAAGGATCGACGGCAGTCATCCGGCCGGCTCGTCCTCGGCCACTTACGTAATCGGAACCTCGATCCCCACGATCGCAACTTCCAGTCGCGCCTTCGCTTCTGTTCCTTCGCCCGCCGTGTTTGCGCTAAACGACAAAATTGTGCCTCGCAATTCGCAGGACATAAGCGTTCCGCGATTTGTGTGGAACGGCCGGAAGGGAACCACGGAGTGGGTCGAATACGATTTTCCTACACAGGAGAAAGTGTGGTCGGCGCAAGTATACTGGGCCGAAGATAAGAATCCCGATGCGCTTTGCAATCTGCCTAAGAGCTGGCGAGTTCTTTACCGCGACGGCGCAAACTGGAAGGAAGTAAACGCGTCCAACGGCTATCCTGTCGTCGCCGACGCATTCAGCGAAGCCGCGTTCCAGCCTGTCACCACGTCTGCCCTTCGTATCGAAGCGCATCTCGACGACAACGCCACCGCTGGGATTTTCCAGTGGCGCATCAATGGCGACGCAGGTGACAAAATAAATCCCACTCACGATCTGGAAGCGTCCGAGACCTTTCAGCTTCAGAACGACGCGTTGCTCTGGACAATATCCCTGCGCAACAACACGGATCATGAAATCGAAGTCGGCGATCTGGGTTTGCCTCTCGAGTTCAACACGCGATACGTTTGGGACAAAACGGAAACCTACACCAAGCGCCTGATCCGCCACAGTTTCATCGGTGGGAATGGTTCTTTCATCTTTTTGATGCGAACCAATTCCGAAGGCCCCTATCTGGTTATGACTCCTCTCCCAGGCACCGGCCTTGAATATTTTGACTTCTCGCGAGCCAGTCGCGGTTACGGCGCTTACATTCATTCCGCGGCGAGCGCAGAGGAACTTCGTGCCAAGGGAGGGAACTGGCGCCTGCCGAACACACGCCTTATTCTGGCGCCAAAAGGCCACGCGGGTGATTCCGCAAAGTATGGTTTCCGCTTTCGCTGGGCTCCCGACTACGCGGGCGTGCGCCAAGTGTTGTATCAAGAGGGTCTCTTCGACGTGAATGTTGTTCCCGGCATGACCGTTCCAACGGACCTGCCGGCCATGTTCTCGCTCCATACGCGTAATAAGATTCGCGCCGTTGTTCCTGAACACCCCGAATCCACACAGATCGAGTATCTGGGTGAACGTGGCAAGGACGTCCGCGTCTACAGGGTTCACTTTTCTCACCTTGGAGAAAATCTGCTCAATGTCGAGTACGGAAAGGGCGAATATCTTTCACTTGAATTTTTTGTCACTCAGCCGCTCGAAACGCTGTTTCAAAAGCGAGCTTCATTCATCGTGACGCACGAACAACATCGCGACCCGAGCAAATGGTACAACGGTCTTTTTTCGCAGTGGGACATGAAGCACGAAATTCTGCGAAGTCCCGACGATCTGGATGGTCTCCAATCCTATGCCGTTGCTTGTGACGATCCAATTTTGGGCAAGGCCATGTACGTCGCCGGAGAAAATGTTTTCTATCCTTCGCAGCCGGAAATTTCCGCGGTGGAGTATTACATCAAGAACTATGTCTGGGGCGGATTGCAGGAGACCGACAAGGAAGAATATCCCTACGCGATTTATGGCATTCCGAATTGGAAAGTGAATCGCGACAGTCCTGAAGACACGGTCCGCGGCAAGAAGCATGTCTGGCGAATCTACGATTACCCGCACGTGATCGCCATGTACTACTACATGTATCAAGTCGCTAAGTTTTATCCTTCCACCACAAAATACTTGAACGATGACGGCTATCTCGAGCGCGCTTTCGGAACGGCCAAAGCATTTTTCACTGTGCCCGACGAGCTAATCAAGTGGTCCGCGGATAAGACCGGCACATACGACGAGCTCGTAATTCCCGCGTTGATTCAAGCTCTATACGACGCCGGCCACAAGGATCAGGCCGATTGGTTAAGAAACGCGTGGGAGAAGAAGGTCGAATATTTCATCAACGGCCATCCGTATCTTTTCGGCTCGGAATACCCCTTCGATTCGACGGGTTTCGAATCAACAGAGGCTTTCGCGCGCTACGCAATGCATCACGTGAATACTTCCGGTGATTCCACTGCGCCTGATTCGCCTGCAACAGACTTCAGTCGCGCCGTGAAATACACCGACGCGGCGGAATTCCTGGACGAGCAGATGAAGTTGAACATCGCCTGCCGCGGCTGGCTCGAAACTGCCTATTACGATTTGGGCAGCGATTATCGCGCGAGCGGCAACGCCAGCTACACGCTCAGCTACATGGCTCAGATGGGCGGCTGGGCCGTGATGGATTATGCTCTCAATTTCGCGAAAGACTCTGCAACCTACATGCGGCTTGGATTCGCTTCGTACCTGAGTTCGTGGGCGCTTCTTAATTCCGGCACGCCAGAGTCCAACTACGGCTACTGGTATCCTGGGAAAAATAATGACGGTGGCGCGAGTGGCGGCTTCGAACCGCGTCCGTGGGGCCGCGCGTGGCTGGGCAACAAGGAAATGGGGCGCGGCCCGTGGTGGTACTCCGGCGAAATCGATTTGGGCTTCACGGGCGCGTTGCGAACTGCCGCCACGGTTGTCGTGGACGATCCAATTTTCGGACTCTTCGCGTACGGCGGCGATCTTAAAAATAAGAACGGATTAATGCAGGTTGTTCCGAAGGACGGTTTGCGTACGCGCTTCCACATCTTGCGAGGCGCTCAACGCGTTCACATTCTCCTCGGCCGCGACGGTTTCGCAAAGGGCGAACCCGTTTCATTTGACGATTCGCTGCATCGCATAAATTTCACTCTGGAGAATCGCGCCGCGACTTCGCATCACACGGCCATCAATATCTCCGGTTTGCCTCCGGGAAACTACCAAGTGACGCTCGGACGTCGCCTATTGCAGAAATTCACCAGCAAGCTGGGAGAAGGGAATCAGCTTCTCATTCCTATGGATGACGATAAAATTTCGGTGGAGCTAACAAAGCTGCCGTCGACTGCAAAATGAAGAGAAGTACGCAACGCGGAACGGCAGGATTCTATTGGAAAGGTTCTTGCTTGCTGTCGCGAATCTCGGTATAAGGTTTTCGAAAATCGCGTCATACCGCAATTTTCAACTGATTTCGTCAAGTAAACGTTTTCTGCTGAAAAGGAGCTTCTGATGATGAAGCACGGATTGTTTTTTCTTTTTGTACTCGCGGCCGCTGTCCTGGCCGTCCAAGCTTCTTCGGGGCACAGGTCCAAGCCCCGCGCGGCTAAAGCCGGTTCTCGCGCCGCGGAATCGCCGATTTCCATCGGAGGAGAGCCCGCAGTGATCTTGGAGAGACCGCAGTCGGCTGATCACAGCAAACCCCAATTTCTTGGCGCGACCATCCTGCCGGGAAACGGAATGAACTTACTTCAGATCAGAGCCTATTTGCCGGGCAAGGGAGACATCGACGTCATCAACGCGCCGAGTTTGCCCGAAGCCAAAAACCTTCTCGAAAACCAAAACGACGCTTTTGGCAACAAGAGCTTTTCCATGGGCGGCGCGATCCTTCTGCCATATCCCAACCGCATCCGCGGGAAACTCTCGGCCGACGGCAAGATTATCGAGACTACAATCGGCAGCAAGCCGCTATCCCTTCCTGCGAATTGGAAAGGCAAGAAACCCGGCGCTGAAGTTCACGCCATGCACGGCTTAATTATGTCCGCGCATTTCCAGGACGTGAAATTTCACAACGGCCCAACGGAGTCGACGGTATCGGGTTTCCTGCACGGCGGGAATTTTGACGGTCACTGGCCCTCCAAGACGGATGTCAGCGTGCGGATGATTTTGAAAAATACTGCGCTGGACGTGATTGTCACTGCAAAAAATGTTGGAAACGAAAAGCTGCCCATGGCCATAAGTTTCCATCCCTACTTCCGGTTTCCCAGCGGCAATCGCGCGCAAGCAAGATTGCACTTGCCCGCCGACATGCGCACACTCGTGAACAATTACGATGACGTTTT